>JBFFLM010000407.1:0-1005 GCA_041554835.1 Methanogenium sp. | reverse complement strand
TGGCAAAGCTCTTCGGGGGGGAGGATGTCGGGTCCTGCGGATTCGGCATCGGGTTTGACCGGGTGCTGGTGGCCCTCGGGGACGTCCCCCCTGCAGAGGACATCGTAGCGGCTATCATCCATACGCCCGAGTCCCGCAACTATGCCTTCTCGGTGGCACGTGCGTTTCGCAAAGGAGGTATCCGGACCGAACTCAATCTCCTGGACCGCGGGTTCGGCGGCCAGATGAAACACGCCGGCAAGACCGCCCGGTATGCCGTGGTGGCCGGGGTCCGTGAGGCTGAATCGGGCACCGTGACCCTCAAGGCGCTCGAAACCGGCGCCCAGAAGGAATGTACCATAGAGGATGCCGTGGACGGGGTGAGGACAGGTTGGCACTAGCCGATAAGCTTGCCGCCCAGCAGCGCAGCATCAGCGTCGCCGAATTCTTTGAGAAGAACAAGCATCTCCTCGGCTTCGACTCCCCCACCCGCGGCATCATCACGACCATAAAAGAGGCGGTCGACAACTCCCTTGATGCCTGTGAAGAAGCCGAAGTCCTCCCCGACATCTTTGTCTCGATCGTCAAGACGGAAAAGGACGTACTCAGGATTGCCGTCGAGGACAACGGTCCCGGCATCCTCCCCGAGAAAGTCCCGTTTGTCTTTGGAAAACTCCTCTATGGGTCGCGCTTCCATCAGATCCGGCAGAGCAGGGGGCAGCAGGGCATCGGCATCTCTGCGGCCGTCCTCTATGCGCAGCTGACGACCGGCATTCCGGCCAGGGTGATCTCCCGGACGGATGCACGGACACCCGCCCATCTCTTCGAGCTGATGATAAAAACCGAGAAGAACGAACCGGAGATTATCAGGCGAGAGGAGATCGAATGGGACCGTACCCACGGCACGAGGATCGAGATCGAATTTACCGGCACGCTGGCGGCAAAAAAACGGCTCATAGACTACCTCAAATATACCGCGGTCGTCAATCCCCACGCCCGCATCCAGGCGGATATCGACGGGGAATT
>JBFFLM010000406.1:0-1019 GCA_041554835.1 Methanogenium sp. | reverse complement strand
GTGAGGAGACTAATTCATAACGTAATAAATATTGGGGTTCCTGGCGCATCCGGGAAAAACTGGAATACTACCCGATTTACAAAGATATGGGCAAATACCGGACATTCTGCGGCTCAATCCGGCAGGGACCGGCATCAAGGAACATGATGTTCCATGCCTGATGGCATGGTACCTGCGATGGGAGGGCCGGCCCTGACACCACCACCACCACGCCTGCGAATAAATACGAATAACGAGCGGGGAGCACAGGAAAGAGAAGAGGAGGAGGAGAAAGGTTCCTGCAAATGAGTGCCCTCACCTATAGGTTCGCACGACGAAGTTTCGACCGGGAAAAAGGGAGTGTGGGTCTATTGTTCAGGGAATATGCGATTTCCCGTATTTCCCGCATTCATTCAACGTCTCTTCCCCAGCACCAGCAGGGCACCGAGGGCCGCCACCGGTGCAAAGACGAAGAGCGGTGATGCGGGGGTCTCCGTCGGTTCCGGCCCGGTCGTCTCCTCCGGTGCGGCGGTTGCCTCTGCCGTGCCGGTCGTCACGGGCGTGGGGGAGACGGTCGCGTCGGTCGCCGTCACGTCTGCGGCCGGCTCGTCGGTGGGGACCGGGGTCTCCTCGTCCACGACGATGGTCACCGGCTCGTCCACGGCGACGATCGCAAAGAGCGAGAAGCCGGGGCTCGTCGCGGTGAAGTATGCCTTCCCGTTCTCCTCCTTGACGAACGTGGTGGGGAGCTCCTGCCACGCGCCGTCGTGCCAGCGGCAGAGGACGATGTTTGCCGGCGTGACGCCGTTCGTCTCCAGCCACGCAAGCGGCACCGCAAACATCATTTCCGCATGGTCGATCTGATCATCGGTCGCCTTGGCAAGCGTCACCTCGATGAATTGGTAGACGATGCCGTCCGGGGCGGGGATGCCGTTGTCGGGTGATCCGGTATTCCGGGCGGTGACGAGGAGCGTCTCAATCGAGCCCTTCGCCGTCACCCGGACCGCGTAGACTGCGGACAGGGAAGGGTCGAGGCCGAG
>JBFFLM010000405.1:0-1024 GCA_041554835.1 Methanogenium sp. | reverse complement strand
TTTCCCGTCCTACTCATAGTACCGCCTCCGCCCCCACCGCGGCCGCTGCTCCCGGCCGTCCCGGCGTTCGAGGCATGCGACCCGCCCGGCGAGGGCGTCGATGGCCGCGTCGCGTCGGCTGAGTTCGTCGTAGAGGACGTACCACCAGACCCGGCCGGGGGCGGGAGTGGACGCCTGACCGGATGCAGGGGAGGCTGCAGCCGGAGGATGATCGGAGGGCGGTGCAGGTATCGGTGTCGGCGGTGGTGCCGCTTCACCGGACGGTCCCGGCGATGATCCGGGGAAGCGGGGGAAGAGGGAGACGTGTGGTGCGGACAGCACCGGCCCTGCATCCTCGTGGTGATAGACAATTGCTGTTTCTCTGACAAATCGGGGTGGTGAAACTGATTCTCTTTTATTCATAGGTATTCCTCTGAATGGTGGTGGTTCTACAGGCGCTTCGCTAACGCCTGCTATTGTTTTGTGGATGTGATTGCGGTTTGTTCGTTGATGCAATCGGTGTGTGTCGGTCGTTCGCGCTGTGGTACGCGATCGCGGAGGGCCTGGAGTGCGGGGCACGGGTGCGGACACAGGAGGGCACCGGCCTCTCAACTCCGGTGGCCCCCTGGCTGATGGTGTCCGCTGTCGTTCGGCAGGTCCCGCCCGACGCGTCTCTCGCAAAAGAATTCCTGATGATTTTTTTTCTTATTCAGGATGGTGTCTGACTGTAACTGGCTCTCTCGTGCGGAACCTGCCGATTATGCCCCGGCCCTGCCGGGTCGCATGAGAGAAGGGTTGGGGTGGGTATGAATAGGGGTTTGGGATGTGGGGGGCGGAAGTGAAGGAAAGGTGAAATTAGAAATAGTTCTTCGCGGCCGATACCGGGGGTTGTATGATGCGTAAACGATTGGGCCATAAAAGGTTAATATACCGGCGTCAAAAGTCATGCACGTTGCATCGAAAAGGTGCTGCACGGGAGCCACAAAATGACGATTGGGGGACAATTACAACCTGGATTTTCCCATTCTATGAGGGTTTTTCAGGA
>JBFFLM010000404.1:0-1028 GCA_041554835.1 Methanogenium sp. | reverse complement strand
TCACGGTGGGCCGAGGCGATGCGCGAGATCTCAGGAAGGCTGGAAGAGATGCCGGGGGAACACGGATATCCCGCATATCTTGCCTCCCGGCTTGCAGGATTCTATGAGCGTGCCGGAAAGGTCCGTGTGCAGGGACCGTCCGGCAAATCGGGCTCCGTCTCGGTCATCGGTGCGGTCTCTCCGCCGGGAGGGGACTTCTCCGAACCGGTTACCCAGAACACGCTTCGGGTCGTCCGGGTTTTCTGGGCGCTGGATGCCGATCTTGCTCATTCACGCCACTATCCGGCGATTAACTGGCTCAGTTCCTACTCCCTCTATCCCGACGAAGTCCAGGAATGGTGGAAAGGCCGCGGCGGGGAAAAATGGAATGCGATGCGGGGTGCCATGATGGCGATTTTGCAGAAGGAGAGCGAACTGGAGGAGATCGTCCACCTCGTCGGACCTGATGTGCTTCCCGAGGATGACAAACTGTCGCTGCATGTCGCGGAGATTATCCGGGAGTGGTTCCTCATGCAATCGGCGTTCGATCCGGTCGATACGTTCTGTCCGCCTGATAAGCAGTACGCTATGATGCAGCTCATCACGGATTATGCAAGGTTCGGGAGAGAGGCGGTCGCCCGGGGTACAAGCGTCGCAGATATACAGGCGCTCCCGGTCACCCCCCGCCTTGCCCGTCTCGGAACGATTCCAAACGATGACTTTGAGGAGTATTTTGATGAGACCGAACGTGAGATGGCTTCGGCGTTTGGCGCCGGGGAAGGAGGGAGTCGATGACCTCGCCTGCACGTGAATACACCTCGGTCGTCCGTGTGTCGGGTCCCCTGATGGCGGTCTCGGGTGTCGGTGACGCCGCCTATGGGGAGGTGGTGGAGGTACGGCTGCCGGACGGGCAGAAGAGGCTCGGACAGGTCCTCGAGAGCCGGACGGATGTTGCGGTGATCCAGGTCTTCGGCGGGACACGGGACCTTGACACCGACATCACCTCGGTCAGGTTTACCGGGGAACCACTCAGGATGGTGGTAAGTCCC
>JBFFLM010000403.1:0-1041 GCA_041554835.1 Methanogenium sp. | reverse complement strand
TCCGCCCGCGAGCTGCCCAGATTTGCGTAGATGGCATCCGGCGTCACATCCATGCCGCGGACCCCGGCACACCCGCCGTCGGGGAGGACCGTCCCCGGCCGGGCGGCGATCTGGTACCAGCCGGCGTCCGCCAGCATCTGCTCGGTCTCCGCCGAGACGAGATAGTCATAGAGGGCGGCACCCTCGTCCGGGTGGGGCCCGCCGGCAACGAGGGCGACCGTCGTCGGGATGATCAGCGTGCCCATCGCCCCGTCCCCCTGGTCGGGGACGACGATCGCGACCGGCAGGCCGTCCTCCACCGCACGGGAGGCGTCGTCGGTGTCGGTGAGCCCCCATGCGAGATCCCCTGCGGCGACGAGGTCGCGGACGACCGAGTTGCCGTCGACGACCCGGACCCCGCGGGAGGCGACCTCTGCATAGAAGGCACGGGCCTCCTCCTCCCCGAGGACGGCATAGAGCGCCGCGGCCTGGGTGGAGGTGGTCCCGAAGACCGGGTGGGCGATGCCGACGGCATCCGCGTCATAGGCGGGGCTGGTCAGATCGAAGACCGAGCCCGGATAGTCCGCCGGAAAGAGGCGTTCGGTGTTCACGAGGATCACCCGTGCCCGCCCGCCGCTCCCGGCAAAGTAGCCGTCCGCGTCCGTATATGCGGCGGGGAGGTCCGCCGCCGCGGGGGACCGGTAGGGTAAAAGGACCCCCTCCTCCTTTAAGAGAACCGTCTGCATAAACTCCCCGTTCCAGAAGACGTCCGCCTGCGGGTGCCCCTTCTCCGCGATGAGCCGCTGCACGAGGCCGGTGGTCTTCGTCGCCTCCACGTCGTAGACCGGCAGCACGTCGATGCCCGTCCGCTCCTCAAACGCCGCGAGGACCGGTGCGGCATAGACCTGGTCGACGGAGGTGTAGACGACGACCTGCGGGGCGCCCGCCCCCTGCATGCCGACCGCGAGTGCCGCGACCACGATGATGATGAGTGCCACACCTGCCATGGCACCGGCGAATTTCGTATTCATGAACAGTAAAGGGGTTTTTCTTGGTGAGGCT
>JBFFLM010000402.1:0-1046 GCA_041554835.1 Methanogenium sp. | reverse complement strand
GCCCACTGCTCCTCATCGATGACCACCGTATCGCGGCCGGGGTCATCCTCAAGATGGTAGGGGGCGGTCGTATCATTCTGCCATACGACGGTCCAGCCACGGTCCCGGAGGATTCCCGCCACGGTCGATTTCCCGCATCCCGGCGTCCCGGAGAGGGCAATCATCATAGGTGGGAGATCTCCTCGAGGAACCGTTCATTCTCCCAGTCCTCACCGATCGATACCCTGATATAATGGTCGCCAAGACCGGGGAAGCTCGTGCAGGACCGGACGATGACGCCGCGGGCTGCGAGCTGTTCGACGACATCTTCGGCGGTGGCAGGAGCCACATCGACCAGCACAAAATTGCCCCCGGACGGTGCGACCGGGTACGGGCACTCCTCTGCAAAGCGGCCTCGCCAGACCTCGACATTCCTGACGATGGGGATGGTGTGCGAAGGGTCGGCAAGGGCTCCTTCTCCCGCCGCCTGGGAGACGCTGTTGAGCGTAAAGGGCGTTGCCGCGGTCATATAGTAGGGTTCGTACCATGCCGGGACGAAGGCATAGCCGATGCGAAGCCCCGCAAGCGAGAAGGCCTTGGACATCGTCCTGCCGATGATCAGGTTGTCATACTCCTTCATCAGCGGGCGGTAGTCCTCGTCGCAGAAATCGATATATGCGGCGTCCAGGAAGAGAATGCCGTTGATTCCATCGAGGATGGCCCTGATATCCGCTGCAGGGGTGACGGTCCCTGTCGGGTTGTTGGGGCTGCAGAGAAAGGCCAGTTTCCTTCCTTTGCAGGCACGGATGAAGGTGTCCGGGTCGACGGACCAGTCCGGCCTCCGGGCGACGCCCACGGGGACGCCTCCCTGCGCCCGGATGGCGATGCCGTAGAATGAGTAGGTGGGGGTGCTGATTACGACCTCGTCTCCGTCGTTGATGAGGGTCCGGATCACCGTCTCGATGATCCCGTCCATCCCGACGCTTGCCACGAACCGGTAGTCGCCGTGGTACGAACGCAGGGCATCCGTAAATCTGCTGTTCTTCTCGTCCGGGTACCGGTTGACG
>JBFFLM010000401.1:0-1047 GCA_041554835.1 Methanogenium sp. | reverse complement strand
GTCACCGCAGTGAACAACGTCTGTCTTCGCGAGATGGTTATCGGCAAGAAGGAGAAGCCGCGCTGGTGATCGTCATGACCGAGGACAACATCACAGAAGAGACCTTCACCGAAGAACCGGTCGAAGAGACCGGCCCTTCCTATCTCCTCTTTAACAAGTGGGATATCTCAGAGGTCCAGGTAAAAGATCCCGGTCTGGTCAGGTATGTCAATACCCAGTCCATGATCGTGCCGCACTCCTGCGGCAAGCGTGCAGGCACCCAGTTTGCAAAGAGCGAGATGCTCATCGTCGAGCGCCTCATCAACCGTCTCATGCAGACCGAGCACAACACCGGCAAGAAGGCCGTCACGACCAAGATCGTCAGCGACGCCTTCGACATCATCAACAAGAAGACCGGCAAGAACCCCGTCGAGGTCCTCATCGACGCCAGTGCAAATGCAGGACCCCGCGAGGAGACCGTCCGTCTGAAGTACGGTGGTATCAATGTCCCGAAGTCGGTCGATACCGCACCCCAGCGCCGTATCGACGCCGCTCTGATGTTCATTGCCCGTGCAGTGCGCCAGGGAAGCCACAAGAAGAAGCGCTCCGCTGCAGCCGTCCTTGCAGACGAGCTCATCGCCGCTGCAAACGGTGACGCCCGGTGCTTCTCTGTCGGAAAGAAAGAAGAACGCGAGCGTGTGGCGAAATCCGCACGATAATCTACATTTTTTTTGGGTGAAATTTCATGACCAGAAGAAGAAAGATGGTTGAACGAGTCACGACGCTGATGAGCCAGCCGGAGCAGATCCGCAACATCGGTATCGTGGCTCACATCGACCACGGAAAAACCACCCTCTCCGACAACCTTCTTGCCGGGGCCGGGATGATCAGCGAAGAGATCGCAGGAAAGGCGTGCTGGATGGACTCCGACGAGGAAGAGCAGGCACGCGGTATCACCATCGACGCATCCAACGTCTCGATGGTCCACACCTACGGAGGCAAGGAGTACCTCATCAACATGATCGATACCCCCGGCCACGTGGACTTCGGCGGTGACGTGACCCGTGC
>JBFFLM010000400.1:0-1054 GCA_041554835.1 Methanogenium sp. | reverse complement strand
CTGGGCGTGCCGCGTCATTATTACGGCAATCAATGAAAAATGGGCCCTCCAGGCCGCAACCGAGGCAACCGGATTTGCAACCTCCGCCATCGGATGCCCCTGCGAAGCAGGCATCGAACGCCTTCTCGACCCCTCCGAGACTCCTGACGGGCGCCCCGGTGTTGCGGTCATGTTCTTTGCCGGCGGCAAGAAGAAGATCAAAGAGCAGGTCGTCGAGCGTCTTGCAGAGTGTGTACTGACTTCGCCTACCACGGCTGTCTTCGATGGTATGCCGGAAGCAGAAGAACGCATCGATGTCAAACTTCACTTCTTCGGTGATGGATTCGAATACCAGACCGAGGTCGGTGGACGCAAGTGCTGGGCAATCCCCATCATGAACGGCGACTACATCGGCGAAGAGTCCTTTGGCATCATCAAAGGCATTGCAGGCGGCAACTTCTTCATTATGGGCGAGAACGTGCCTGCCGCACTCATGGCGGCAGAAGCGGCGGTTGACGCCATTGCAAAGGAAGCAGGAAGCATCTGTTCCTTCCCGGTCGTTGCATCCGGTTCGAAGGTCGGCAGCAAGAAGTACAAGTTCATGCCGGCAACCACCAACGAGAAATACTGCCCCTCCATCCGTGACAAGGTGGAAGACACCAAAGTTCCCGAGGGCGTAAACGCAGTCTACGAGATCGTGATCGACGGTGTAGATGAAGCGGCAATCAAGGCAGCAACGAAGGCAGGCATCGAGGCGGCAACCAAGATCGACGGCATCCTTCTCATCACTGCCGGTAACTTCGGCGGAAGCCTCGGTCCGTTCAAGTTTGTCCTCAAAGACATTCTCTAATTTTTTTTCTCTCCTGCCGGCATATCCGGCTTTCTCAGTTCAGCAGCATTGAACGAATGATTAAATATCTTGTTGCCGATATTTCTGTTAACGAAAATTTCGGTGACAAAAATATGGTTGTACTGACCCCGGAAGAAGTCAAAGAGAGATTCGGGCCCCTTTTTTCACGGCGGCTCCTGGTAATGGTCGATGAACGTGCGGGACTTGCGGAGATCATCGAAGAAT
>JBFFLM010000399.1:0-1058 GCA_041554835.1 Methanogenium sp. | reverse complement strand
GGAAGAGTTGTGCCGAAATGATGGAAGAGATGGGAGGTGTTACGTATGCGGATAATTGAGGATATGGTCTGTCCTTTCTGTGGCTGTCTCTGTGATGATGTGAGCCTGACCATTGAAAATGATATGATCATCGCCGCTGACAACTGCTGTACCGTCGGGAATGCAAAATTCCTTGGCAAGAATAGGCTGAAATCTCCCATCATCAAAAAGGACGGTGTCTGGGAAAAGACCGGCTATGACGAGGCGATACAGTACACTGTCGATACACTCCTCGATGCGGACCGTCCCCTGATGTTTGGCTGGTCGGGGACCCACGGGGAGGCCCAGTGTATCGGCATTCACATGAATGAGCTCATCGGCGGCGTCATCGACAGCACCACCTCCGTCTGTCATGGTCCGTCAATCCTTGCGATCCAGGAGGTCGGGCATCCCGGATGCACCCTTGGTCAGGTGAAGAACCGTGCGGATCTCATCATCTACTGGGGCTGCAACCCGGTGGAGGGACACCCGCGCCACATGAGCCGGTACACGGTCTATGCCGACGGGTATTTCCTTGAGAACTCCTTCAAGGAGCGCAAGGTGATCGTGGTCGATGTCCGTGAGACGGAGAGTGCGAAGATTGCCGATGAATTTGTCCGGGTCAAACCCGGCGGGGATTTTGCCGTCATCTCCGCCCTTCGCGCCATCGTACGCGGCAAAGGGGACATCATCCCCGAGTCGGTGGCAGGGGTGAGCAGGGAGCAGCTCGTCAGGGTCGCCGAACTCTGTAAGAGTTGCAAGTTCGGGGCCCTCTTCTTTGGCCTCGGCCTGACGATGGTGAAGGGAAAATACAAGAATATCCGCAATGCCATCGAACTGGTCGATGAACTGAACCGCCATACGAAGTTTACCCTGACCCCCATGCGTGGCCACTGGAATGTGTACGGGTCGAATGAAGTATTCACCTGGATGACCGGGTACCCGTATGCAGTGGATTTCTGCCGGGGGGTTGCCTTCTATAATCCGGGAGAGACGTCGGCCATCGATATTCTTGCCCGAAAGGAATGTGACGCCTGCCT
>JBFFLM010000398.1:0-1059 GCA_041554835.1 Methanogenium sp. | reverse complement strand
GTGTACGAGTCCGCGGTGAAGTCCGGGTGCAGGCCGCTGACGGTACAGATCTCGGTCACCCCGCGTGCCTTTGCCTCCCGCACCTTTCTCCGGATGATATCGTCGGAGTAGAAGTAGCTGTCCGCATCGCCGACATTCCGGCGAAACCCGCAGAACCCGCAGGCGTTCACGCAGCAGTTGGTGATGTTGATGTTCTGGTTTCGCACGTACGTGACCGCATCGCCGCAGCGGTCGGCCCGCAGCATATCCGCCGCCTGTGCGATGTCGAATATCCCGCAGTCCCTTGTTCCGAGGAGATGGAGCGCCTCCTCATCCGAGAGGATGTGTCCTGCAAGCGTATCGTCCAGGATGCGGTGAAGTCCGGGCATATACTATCCTATGGTCCGGGGGTATGGTATAGCACTTTCCTGCACCACTCCCGGATACGGTATTTCCAGTGGAGGGGTGCTCCGATGCAGGACAATGCAGGCCGGGTAGTAGCCGTTCGGGAGCGGAGTGTACGGGGCATGCACTCATCGTCGTGCCCCGACCCCGTCATGGGAGTCCTGCCCTCCTCCCGGCGGGCCGCCACCCGGCGGGGCCGGGGAAGGTATTTCTCCTCGCCGGAAAAGAATGAAATCCGGGAGGAGATATCCGGTGAAGATACTCGTTGTCATGGGCAGCCCGAGAAAAGGACATACCTACCATGCGGTAGAGCGGATTGAAGAACTGATGCGAAGGCGTCTTCCCCCCGATGAGGAGCTTTCGTGTACCTACCTGATGCTCAGGGACGCGGGGCTTGCCGAGTGCCGGGGGTGCTTCAACTGTTTTACGTGGGGGGAGGAGCGCTGCCCGATACACGACGAGGCCGCCGCCATCGAGGCGAAGATGCACGAGGCCGACGGCGTCGTCTTTGCATCGCCGGTCTACGGCATGAACGTCACCGGCCTCTTCAAGACCTTCATCGACCGCTTCGCCTACATCTTCCACCGGCCGCGGTTCTTCGGTAAGACGGCGCTCCTGGTCACGACGACCGGGATGCTGGGCGCAAAGGAGGTGCTGGAGTACATGGACCTCGTC
>JBFFLM010000397.1:0-1084 GCA_041554835.1 Methanogenium sp. | reverse complement strand
GATGGCGAGCATCAGTGCCTTTGCGTGAAGGTTCATTACGATGGCATACTCCTCGTCAAAGGTCACGGCGACGAAGAGGTGGTAAAAGATGGTAACGGTCGCAATGATAATGCCGACCAGAAGTGTCATGAGAACGAGGTTTTCCCCCGGAACGAGGAGGATATTGCCGAAGAGATAACTGAAGAGGTCCGGTGCAAAGCCAGGGGCAAGATAGATGAAGAGGATGCCGAGTGCCATTCCCGATGCCCACACTGCCGCAACAAGGGTGTCGAGATGCTGGTGTCCCTGGTTTCTGAAACGGCTGATGATGCCTGCCGTCCCGAGGGAGAAAACGGTTGCACCGAGGATGGGGTCGATGCCGAGGTAATAGCCGAGGCCAATGCCGCCGAAGGCTGCATGGGATATCCCACCCGCGAGGGAGACCATTCGTTTCACCACGATGAAACTGCCGATGAACCCGCAGGCAATACTCGCAAGTAATCCGGCCATGAGGGCGTTTCTGAAGAATTCGTAACCAAGCGCCTCCAGGACCATCAGGCATTCTCCTCCATCGTTTCTTCCTCTTTTGCTTCTTCCATCTCCTCATGATGCCGGAAGACCCGGTGGGGAATTCCATGAGCGATGAGGTCCACCGGGCAGGGGTAGACGGCACCTATCATCTCTTCGGTAATCTCACGGGCATCATGAGTGAAGATGCGGTGGTTGAGGCAGGAGACGGTGGTGATGTCGGGAGAGAGTGCCCCGACATCATGGGTGACGAGCACGATGGTCATCTCTCGTCTCAGCTCATCGATGATCTCGTAAAAATGGGTGGCCGTCGGCGTGTCCACATAGACCGTCGGTTCATCCAGCAGCAGGACCTGTGGCCGGCCCACCAGCGCCCGCGCGATGATTGCCCGCTGGCGCTGTCCGCCTGAGATATCGGCGATCTCCCGGTCTGCGATGTCGGCGATATCCATCGCCTCCAGTACATCATCCGCAGTGGCATGGTCATCAGGTCCGTAGTTCAGTTTTCCCTGCCCATGTCCGAGCCGCCCGGAGAGGACCATCTCCCGTACCGAGATGGGATAGTGAAAGTCAAAGG
>JBFFLM010000396.1:0-1089 GCA_041554835.1 Methanogenium sp. | reverse complement strand
GCGGTCTTCTGCACGCCGGGGTCAACTGCGGCCGTGCGGCTTGCGATGGAGGCCATCATCCTCCCCGAGGCTCTGCATATCATAACGCACGCCTCAAAATAGCCCCGGAAATACGATGAACGAGTATCCGTACGATAGTGAAAAATCAGGATAATCATCGGTCATTCTCCGGAATGTACCGGAAAGATACCCTGAACCATCAGACCGAATATCGAAATATATGGGGAAAAAACAAAATTTGGATTATATCCGGTGTAATTGCATCCGACCGGATTATTCATTCTTTTTGCGCGTATTCGTCCTTCCCGCACATCCCTCTTCAGCGGTAGACCTCGAGAAGTGCTACCCGTTCTATGACGAGTTCGGCAAAGCGATTGGGACCCACGGCGGCCTCCTCTTCGGCGGTGATCCCGAAGAGGCCACGTAGGCGGGCTCGCTTCTCCGGCCCCAGGTCCTCCCACGCCGACGGGTCACCATCGTCGAAAGTGACCATCTGTCCAAGGGTGCCTGCAGCCGCCGCGGATGCCGGACAGATAATGACGAAGAGGCGGCATCTTCCTGGATGGATCCCGAAGCTGGTTGCCTCGGTGCACTGGCGGGTCGCCCCTGTCCAGAGGAGGGTCTCCATCTCGAAGCTGTTTGCAACCGGAGTTTGTTCAGTATAAAAGGAGCGGATCGCGTGAAAGAGCGCCGCCCTTACGTGTGCTTCGCCTGCCACACGGTCGGCATCGATACAGATGACGGCGCTTCCGGTCCTCTTTGCCACTGTCCTGATTCCCGCGAGGAATTCAGGTTCGTTCCCGATATCGGCGCAGGCACGCCGGATCTCACATTTCATCTCATCTCCTGAGGTCATCTCATCCGCCATCTATGTATCATCCCCGAATGAAAAGAGGGAGGACTGGCCGTTCCGGGGTTCATCGCCCCTCCCCGCGGGCGCCCCCGAACCGTCGCGCCGATCCTCTCCGATGGTCCCGGGGACGCCATCGTTTCCGTCGTCCCGGTTAAAATGACCGGGTCCCGTTATGTCCCCGCTTTTCCCAGAGGGGCTGCGCCTGTCCGGTTGGCGGCCCTTTGCCCCCGCTCCCG
>JBFFLM010000395.1:0-1110 GCA_041554835.1 Methanogenium sp. | reverse complement strand
TCATAGAGCGGTGATGCGGAGAGCACATCGGTCGGAGACTCGTGCACAAGACGGTAATGCCTGAGTGCGGGAACCTTTTCCAGCGGTGCCAGCACGAAGTAACTGTATTCCTTCCCTCCGTACATGACGGAGAAGTCGGGATTTGCCTCCGCCATCGAGCCGTCAAGGTTGTGCAGACGGGACATGGTGGTCTGGAAATACCGGTTTGAATAAAGGAACTGCGTGTTGCCGGATGGGTCTGCCGCCTGCGTCATGTAGGGCGCCCCACCGAGAGACTGGTTGTACCAGGTCGCCATCGCCCAGAACTTCGAGACATCCATCTCAACATCAGTGATCACATACCGGGTTCCCTGGTTGTCGAGGATCCCTGTTCCTACCTCCTCCGACTCGGACATGAAGTAGGCGGCAGACCCGTTGGGGCCTGCGACCCCCGCCTGGAAGGGGTTGGCATTCGGGATGCGATGGGAGATGACGGTGATCCAGTGGCCGTAGTCCCACCACGACATCACGCCGTAGGACTCCGGCGGGTACTCAAAGGTCGCCTCGTCGTAGATGGCATAATAGTCGACGCCGGTGTCCGGTGAGTGTTCCCCGAACCATTCGAGGGATTCCTGCCAGTCGGGCGTCATGCCGCCGTACTTCATCGCATTGGCCATCCCGAGGTCGGCACTCACCGAGGTGACGGTGAAGAGAATGCCAAGGAGGACGCATATCACAAGCGGGAGCAGCGCTGCGGATGACGGTTTCTTTGCAGATTTCTTCACAGGGGCCGCGGCTTTTTTCGTCCCCTTTTTCCCGGCCTTCTTCTCCGGCTCCTCCGTGGGGGCTGTCTCCTTTCTGCCCACAAGCGAACAGATATCCGGTTCTGCCCGGTTGAGGAACCAGACGATCGTATAGGCGGCGAGGAGGGCGATATTGGCTCCAAGGTAGTATTCATACCTGATGTGCTGGACGGTTGAAAAGACCATCAGGCCGGACCAAATAAAGAAGAAGATCAGTTCGTCCTTTCGTTCCTTCAGGAAGTCAACAGCAACAAGGACGAAACCGCCTGCCATCAGGATGAGGCCGACACCAAACGACTGCCATGCATCCGCAAAGGCCCACGGGCGC
>JBFFLM010000394.1:0-1132 GCA_041554835.1 Methanogenium sp. | reverse complement strand
GTCGACATCGGCCCGGGAATTGACCGTGCCCTCTCCCGTGTACGCGAGGTTGCAGAGCTGAAAAATCTCGGGTGTTACGGCAGGATGGAGGAGCGTCCGTGAATATCCGTCTTCCCCGCCGTGACCTGATCGAGCTGCGGTTTACGGCGCCGCCATCCAAGAGCGGGACACACCGTGCGCTCATTGCGGCCTCCCTTGCATCCGGCGGGTCTTCGGAGATTTCCCGCCCACTCTGGTCGGAGGACACGTTTTGTACCCGTGCGGGGCTTGAGAGGATGGGCGTGAGGATGACCGATGCCGGAGATGCCATTCTCATCGAAGGGGCAGGATGCATCCTTGACGGCGGAGAGGGGCACGTCACCCTCGACTGCCGCAACTCCGGGACCACCCTGCGGCTTCTCACCTCCATAGCCCTTCTCCACCGTCACCCCGTGACCCTGACCGGGTCTGCACGGATGCAGGAGCGGCCTGTCGGTCCCCTGGCTGATGCGCTCAGGACCATCGGAGGAAAAGTATCGCATGAAGTAAAAGCAGGGTATCCTCCTCTCACCGTCAGCGGAAACCTTCTTGGCGGGCCTGTTATCATTGATGCAGGAATATCCAGCCAGTTTGTCTCTTCGGTCATGATGGCGGGACCCTGTGCATTCGAACCGGTAAGGATCACGCTTCGCGGGCAGGAGGTATCCCGGTCGTACCTGGATATGACCGCCGAAGTGATGAAAAGGTTTGGTGCAGGTGTTACCCGTGCAGATGATGGCCGGATAGTGATTGAGAACGGGGGGTACCGTGCGCAGGACTACCGGGTCGAGGGAGACTATTCCTCGGCCTCCTACTTCTTTGCAATGGCGGCGGTATGCGGCGGGCGTGTCACTGTCAAAAACCTGAACCCCTCCTCCATGCAGGGAGACCGGCGGATGCTTGCCATCCTGTCGGAGATGGGGTGTTCGGTGCGTGCCCGGGGAGAGGAGGTGACGGTCGAGCGGAACGGACCGCTTTCCGGTCTTTTCCTTCACATGGAACAGACACCGGATATCATCCAGACCGTAGCCGCCGTCGCATGCTTTGCGGGAACGCCCACGACGATCGAAGGAACGGCAAACCTCCGGTTCAAGGAGAGCGACCGTGTGGCAGC
>JBFFLM010000393.1:0-1137 GCA_041554835.1 Methanogenium sp. | reverse complement strand
CGGACGCCTGCGGCCTCCTCTCCGGTTCGGGCACCGCCGGCCTTCTGGTCATTCCCTCGGGGCGTCACCTCACCCTCTTCCTCCAGTCTCTCCTTCTCGCGGTGGCGGTGGCGGTCGCGGGGACTGCAACAGGGTGGTGTGCGGCAACGCTCTTCTGGCGCTGGACGCAGGGCCCGCTCTCCCTCCTGCGCTGGTCGTTTCTCGCCTTTGTCCTCGTGCCTCCCTATCTCTGGGCGCAGGCATGGCTTGGTCTGGCCCTCGTGGCGGGCGACGCCGTCGGGGTGACCGGCATCGCATTTACGTGGGGATGGCTCTTCTCGTTCTGGGTCCAGTATGCCTCGCTTCTCCCCCTTGCAACCGGCATCTGCCTTGTCGGCCTCTGTATCACTGACACCTCCGCCATCGAGGCGGCACGCCTCTTTCTCGGGGACCGGAGGGCGCGTGCCAGGGTCGTCATCCCCCTGACTGCACCGGCTGCCGGGGCTTCGGCTGCCCTCCTCTTCCTCCTCTCCATCACCGATTACAGCGTTCCGTCGCTCTTCTCGGTGAATGTCTATGCTCTCGAGATCTTTGCCGAGTATGCGGCCACCAACAGCGCCGGGCGGGCCTTCCTCCTCGCCTGTCCCCTGATGGCCGTCACGGTGGCGGTGATGTATCTCCTGCAGGGACGGCTCCGTCGCCTCGTCCATGCCGCAGATCCCGGGGCACGCAGCCTTGCCATTCCTCTCACCTGTTCCCGGGCGTTTGCGGGAGTGCAATGGGTATCCTGCGTGATGCTCGCAGGACAGTGCGCCGTCCTCACGGTGATGCTTGCCTTCGGATGGGTTGCAGGTTCGCATGCAGGGGGGTTTGCCGGGTTTGCCCTCCCCGCCATGACGACGAGCGTGATTCTCTCGTGTGCGGCGGCTCTTTGTGCCCTTCCCCTTGCCTACCCCCTTGCCGCCAGGATGAACACGGATCGTACGGGGGTCTGGTGGCTGGTGGTGTTGGGGCCACTCGCGGTGCCCGCGGCCCTCGTGGGCGTCGGAACGATCGGGCTTGCATCGGGCGCCGCCGGGGTGCTCTACGGCACGTGGGTGCTTCCCATCGCAGCCCTCCTGGCACGGTTCGTCCCCGTCGCCGCACTTCTCCTCCTGG
>JBFFLM010000392.1:0-1156 GCA_041554835.1 Methanogenium sp. | reverse complement strand
GGTAGTTGTGCCGTCCGGACCGCCGTATCACGATCGCGGTGATGGTCCCGCCACGTGCGTGGATCTCGCGGGAGAGGACCTGCGGTATCAGGTAGAGCGGGTAGGCCCCGGCGTTCTCGCCCTTCTCATCGGGGACGAGGCCGGGGGCGGGAGGACGGCCGCCCTTTGCCTTCTTCTTCATCTCACTCAAAGTACCGCCTCCTCTCCCATGGGGGCACCCGGTTCCGGCAGCTTTCGTGTTCGAGGCGTTCGACCCGCCCCGCAAGGGCGTCGATGGCGGCGTCCCGGCGGCGGAGTTCGTCATAGAGGACGTACCACCAGACCCGGCCGGGGGCGGGGGATGGTGGCGGGGCTGGGGGCTTTGACGATGACGGGAAGGATGAAGGGAACGGTGCGTGGGATGGCGGCGATGATGAGGATGCCGGGGGTACGGTGGTCCCGTGGGTGAATACGGCGGCGGTCTCTCTTACTTCTCTTACGTCTCCGGATTTTCTGTTTTCTCTGGTGTCTCTGGTTTTTGGATAGGGTGGTTGTGCGTACATGGGTGAACCTCGTGGTGAAGGTTGTTCGGCAGGCGGTCCGGCGGCGGTCGTCTTCGGTCGATGCGGGTCGGTGCCGGTCGGTCGAAGGCAGGCCGTGCGGATACCTGCAGCGGTCCGGCTGGGTGTATGGTTGTTCGGTGACGCGAACGGGGAGGGCCGTGGGGCAGCACAGCAGGACGTCGGGACGCATCTCCGTTCGTCTCTCTGTCCGTCAGTTCCCGCCCGGCGCATCTCTCGCAAAAGAATTCCTGATGATTGGTGGTGTCTTCAGGTGGTGCTCGATGGAACCTCTGTCTCGCGTGCGGAAACCGACTGCTATGCCCCGGCCCTGCCGGGTCGCATGAGAGAAGGGTTGGGGTGGGTATGAATAGGGGTTTGCGATGTGGGGGGCGGAAGTGAAGAGAAATTAAGATGTGAAAAGACCTTTTCGTTGTGGTTTAGAGGTATGCGTATTGCTGGGTATTTTTTGGAGGATGCATAACAGTATTTGGTTGAGATCGGACCACTCCGGACTTCTGTGTGGATGTGTTTTCCGAGGCAGGGGTTCCATATTTTGGGCTATGCAAGCGTTGTTTAACCAGATGCCGGATATTTGCAAAAATACCAAGGACTGC
>JBFFLM010000391.1:0-1170 GCA_041554835.1 Methanogenium sp. | reverse complement strand
TCATACCGGCTTTCCTCTCGTCCATTGTCGGTTATTCAATATTCGGGTATTTTGTCGGATATATGCCGATCTTTGCGACCACTGAGATGTACTGGACATATACCCAGATTCCGTTCTTCCTCATTGCCGGTCTTGTAACCGGTCTGATGGGACTCCTCTATATCCGGACCTATATTGCATCCCGTGTCTCTTTCAGCGGATTTATCGAGTCAAGCGGGCTTCCGCCATATTTAAAGCCCGCAGCAGGTGCTTTTCTGGTGGGCGTACTTGTAATCGTTCTCAGTCTCATCTCTCCTGAGACGTTTCTGGCAGGCATTGCAAGTCTCGGGACGGGGTATGGCGCCCTGCAGATGATAATCTATGCAATGATTCCTCTCTCTGTCCTTCTCCTCCTCCCTTTCATGAAGATCGTCACCACTTCGCTTACCATAGGGTCCGGGGGGAGCGGAGGAGTCTTTGCTCCGGCACTTGTCATCGGTGCCGCCACCGGTGGGGCACTGGGGACTCTCCTGCATATCCTTCTGCCGGCGTACGTCCCGGCAGCGTCCATCCCCGCCTTTGCCGTCGTGGGCATGATATCCCTTTTTGGCGGCATTTCCCATGCCCCTGTGGCAGTGCTCATCATGATTGTCGAGATGACCGGAAACCTCTCCCTCTTTGTACCGGCGATGGCCGCCGTGACCGTATCCTCGATAGTGACCTGGGATTCGTCCATCTTTCTGGCTCAGGTGGAAGACCGTGCACATTCTCCCGCACATCGTGGGGATTACCGGATCGATATTCTCCAGGAGATTGGGGTGGCCGGTGCAATGATCACCGGCGATGCGGTGATTACGGTGACCGGTGATATGGAGACGAACGAGGTGCTGGAGATCATCGAACGTACGCGGCATACCGGCTATCCGGTTGTCGAGGATGGTCGACTGGTGGGGATAGTAACCATAGGAGATCTCCGGGGCGGAGCTGCCCCCGACAACCGCCCCCTGACCGTTCGTGACTGCATGACGACCCCTGTGATTACACTATCCACCGCCGATACCCTCGAAGATGCGGTTCTCCTGATGACAGGGAAAGAAGGGCGAGCTCCTCAAAACCGCTTGCCGCTATGCCCTGCTCAGCTGCGGCCAATATCTCGGCAGGGGACCGTTCCCGCACCGGGCGGTAGATGAT
>JBFFLM010000390.1:0-1175 GCA_041554835.1 Methanogenium sp. | reverse complement strand
GCACCCTCCTGAGGAGAAGGCCCGCTACTGCAAGCCCCGCGAGGCCCGCGAGCGGGACGGGAGACTCGGTCGGCACCGGTCCGTCCGCCGCACCGTCCTCGCCGGTGAGCGACTTGACGGGGGCCGTCCGGTCGCCGGTATAGCCACCCTGATAGATGCGTACCTCGTCGACCCACTTGACGGTAAATCCGTTGGTCGAGGGACTCAGTTCATAGAAGTGCTGGGCGGACCCCGGCATCGTCTCGTGCATGTCCCAGTTGCCGTAGACATGCAGCCCCTCCGCATTCGTGGAGGTGTCGGCAAAGAAGAGCAGGTGAATCCCGTTGTAGTAGTCGTCCGGCACGTAGCCGACGCCCTGCCGGGCACCATACTCCGCCTCCTCGCCGTTGTACCAGCAGAGGACCATCGGCCCCTGCCGCGGATCGGGGGTGTAGATGTTCTCATACGGGAAGACGACATTATAGCCGTCGCCTGCCTTGATCATCACCTCATCGCCGGGGGCCGCACCGCCCACGAGGTCGATGAGGTCGGCCACGTTCGTTCCCTTCGGGGCGCCGTGGTCCTTGTAATTCGCGGTCTCGTTCCGGTCCCAGGCCATCATCGGGTCCTCGGAGAAGACCGGGCCCTGATGGTAGTAATGGGTCGTACCATCGCCGTAGACCGGCAGGTTCACCTCCATCCACCGGTAGTCCACGTACTGTTCTGCAAGGACGGTCTCGTTCGTTCCGTCCAAAAGCGATACGGTGACGCCCTCGGTAGGAGTCGCGCCTGCCGGTCCCACACCCGCACAGAGGAGGGCGAGAGAGAGAACCAGGAGATATGCCATATATCGATGCATCGTTGTTTCTGTCATTGGAATTCCTCAGTCATTTCTGTCCGGCCGCTGCCCTCGCCATCATCCACCAGTGTGTGGAAGATGCAGGTGCCTTCAGCCACATCGTCGGGGATGACGGTCACGTCCACCACCTTTGATACATCCTCCAGGGTGAACCCGACCGCATAGGTCCCGATCGCCATCCCGGATACGGTGCAGGGCGTCCTGCACCCGATATACCTGCCGTAGAGGTAGACCTTGGCCCCCGACGGGTCCGAGGAGAGGCACATGTCGCCCGACGCATAGGGGTCGAGGGTGAAACTGATCGTCTCATCAACATCAGCCGGCACATCCACGAGTC
>JBFFLM010000389.1:0-1179 GCA_041554835.1 Methanogenium sp. | reverse complement strand
CGGTGCGATCATAGACTGCAATGAACAGGCGCTCCTCCTCTTCGGGGCCTCATCAAAGGAGGAGATCGTGGGGAGGAGCTTCCCCGACGTATTCGTCCCCGCATACAAAGAGGGAGCGCCCATCTCCCCGGAACTTCTGAACCGGTATATGGGGGAGGTCCGGCAGGGGGAGACCCGGTTCTTTGACTGCTGCCTCGGCAGTATCGATGGAGGGGAGGGAACCGAGGGAGAGGTCACGCTGACCCCTCTTTCCATCAACGGCCGCAGGCAGGTCCTTGCCGTCATCCACGATGTCTCCGCGGCCCGCCGGTCTGAACGTGCCCTGCGCGAATCCAGGGAACAGCTCCGGATGATCACCGACGGCAGCTTTGATGCGATCATCTCAAGCAACTGTGACGAGACGATCGCCTTTGCCTCGCCCTCTTCTGAGCGGATACTGGGAGTGCCGGTGGAGGACATTGTCGGGAAGAGCTTCATCTCGTTCTTCCCGCCTGAACGTCACTTCCGGGTCAGACAGATATTTGCCGAGCTTCTGAAGGGTAAGTTATACGAGGGTATCCGGTTCCCCTATCTTCGGCCTGATGGTTCGGAGCTGTTCCTCGAGCTCAATACCGGACCCGTCACCCGGGACGGGTTGCCGGTCGGGGCCGTTGCGGTTCTCAGGGACATCACGGCGATGGAACGGGCAAGGAGGGCCGAACTCGAAGTCAAATACACCACGTCGCTTCTCTCGGCCTCTCTGGAGAACACCCCTCTTGGAACGGCACTCTTTCACCTGACGCCGGGTGGCATACGGGTTGCCGACTGGAACCATTCGATGGGAAAGATCCTCGGCTGGAAGCCGAAGGAGATCGTGGGGAAGATGCTTGCGGAGGTGATTCCCGTCCAGGCGGCAGACGCTATCTGCGGTGCCCTGCTTGAGATTGTCCGGTATGACCGTCCGGGGGTGATCCGTTCACAATGCGGCACGAAAAGCGGCAGGAGGGTCTCTCTCAACTGGTTCCACAACCCCTTCATCGATCCCCGCACCGGGGAGCAGTATGTGATGTCCCTTGCCGAAGACATGACGGAGGTCGAGGAGGCGCAGCAGGCCCTCGAGGATTCGGAGGAGCAGTACCGGCGCACCATCGATGCCATCGCCGAACCGGTCTTCGTGGTCGACCGGGAACTGAAGGTCCG
>JBFFLM010000388.1:0-1202 GCA_041554835.1 Methanogenium sp. | reverse complement strand
GGACCGGTAAAGAAAGGAGGTGAAGGGGGGATATATCTCACGGACAATTCCGCGGGTCTCTGTGCAAAACTCTATTATGAACGGCGCATCACCACGCTTCTTCAGGCAAAGATCGCTGCGATGGTCAATAATTCCCCCGTGAAGGGCATGGCGGTCACCCGTGGCGCAGGGCCGCGGGGAAGTGCTCTTGCCTGGC
The DNA here is from genome assembly GCA_041554835.1 of Methanogenium sp. Taxonomy (GTDB): domain Archaea; phylum Halobacteriota; class Methanomicrobia; order Methanomicrobiales; family Methanomicrobiaceae; genus Methanovulcanius. The sequence continues at coordinate 1,006 of JBFFLM010000388.1, read as the reverse complement.
CCGTGTCTCTCCTGTACGACTCTCCTCTGGGGAGCAGGTCATTTGTCGGGTATCTCATGCCGCTTATCGATACACGCCTGTATATGGAGGCGCACCGCTTCTTTGATCCCGATGACCGGATTCGCCTTTTCGGGGGGGGATTTTCCTGGCGGTACCTGCTGACGGCAGCTTTCAACTTCGCCTCGGTCATGACGGATATCCATGCACGCGGGCACTGCATCGGGGATGTGAGCAGCAGGAACCTGCTCATCGCACGGACAGCGGCGGTGGCCATCATCGACTGCGATTCCTTCCAGGTCCTGGACACGGAAAACGACCGCATTTTTTATTCTCATGTCGGGACAGGAGAATATCTCCCCCCGGAACTCCAGGGTCTGGATTTCGGAAAGGAGGACACAGACCGGTACGCCTCTGACCTCTTTGGCCTCGGGGTGATGGTCTTCCGGCTTCTGATGGGGGGTTTTCATCCATTCCAGGCAAGCGGGGAAGGGGTGAGTGGTGCCCATTCGATAGAACAGAAGATCAAAAACGGGAGGTATGCCTACCTGGCATCCGACACCTCCGTCTCCCCGCCGAAGTTTGCCTACGATTATGACATCCTCCCTCCTGCCCTGCAGGATCTCTTCGCTCGGTGCTTTGTGGACGGTGCAGAGCAGCCCCTTGCCCGGCCACCAGCGGAGGAATGGAAACGGGTACTTCTGGCAGAGCTGATGGAGATCCGGCACTGCAGCGCCAACCCGAACCACTGGTACGGGAAGCATCTGCCCACGTGCCCGTGGTGTCCGTACGGCGAGGAGAACGATCCGTTCCCCCGCTGGATCAGGACGCCGGAAACAGCGGGTGAAGCGGAAGAGTCGTCACCGCCTGCGGAGGAAGGCACAGGTGTCCCAATCCTCGAGGCGTCCCCGGCAGAACTGTTCCTCCCCGATCCCCACATCACCATCCATGATGTGGCACGCGACATCGTCATCCCCTATTCTCTGGTGATCAAAAACAAAGGGGACAT
>JBFFLM010000387.1:0-1230 GCA_041554835.1 Methanogenium sp. | reverse complement strand
GTCCAGAGTGAGAACGGCGGGTTCAATTACGGCGGTTCGAGTGCGGCAAACACTGCCTCGGATGCCTGGGTCATACAGGCGCTCGTCGCGGCAGGCGAAAACCCGGCCACCTGGACAAAGGGAGGTGTAAGTCCCGTTGACCATCTCCTCTCGGCACAGGCTGACGAGGGGTACTTCAAGTGGACCCCGGTCCTCACGGACAACCCCTGCCGGATGACGGCTTCCGCCGTCCCCGCACTGCTCGGGCGGGCCTACCCTGTCCTGCCGGACCAGTCAGCCCCTGTCTATGCGGCCGGCACGACACCGACGGTCGCCGCCACTTCCGCACCATCAACGGATGCCGCCTCACCGGCTGGGGATATTGCTGCCACCAGCGGGGGGCCCATCACCGTGACAGATGATTTCGGCACGACCGTCACCCTCCCGGGTGTTCCGCAGCGCATCGTCTCGCTTGCCCCCTCAAACACCGAGATCGCCTATGCTGTCGGCGCCGGTGACCGGGTTGTCGGGGTGACCGACTACTGCAACTATCCGGCGGCGACGGCGGATGTGGAGAAGGTCGGCGGCTACAGCACGGTAAACATCGAGAAGGTAGTGGCTGCACAGCCCGATCTGGTCCTTGCGGCACTCGGCAATACCGAGGAAGTGGTCACCTATATGGAGGGTCTGGGCCTCACCGTCGTTTCCCTGAACCCTGCCTCCATCCAGGGGGTCGTCGATGACGTCCGGATCGTCGGCACCGCGACCGGGAATGCGCAGGAGGCCGCGACCCTCGCCTCCTCCATGGAACAGAGGATCGAGGCGGTGCGCACGAAGGCGGCGGCCGCGACCGAATGGCCCACCGTCGCTCACGTCGTCTGGTACGACCCCATCTGGGTAAGCGGGACGGACACATTCCAGAACGAGATGTTCGAGATTGCCCACGCGAAAAATGCCTTCCCCGATATCGAGGGATGGCAGGTGGTCGGACTGGAGGATTTCATCACCACGGACCCGGACATCATCCTCGTCAACTCGGGCAGCGGCATGGGTGAGGCGGGGTACGACCTCATCTACACCTATATGATGGAGGAACCGCGCCTCCAGGGTGTCACCGCCATTCGTGAGGGACGGGTATATATCGTCGAATCGGATACGATCGACCGGGGCGGCCCGCGGATCGTCGATGCCCTGGAAGAGGTCGCCGCAGACATCCACCCGGATATCTTCGGTACCGCAGGGACGCCCGTC
>JBFFLM010000386.1:0-1244 GCA_041554835.1 Methanogenium sp. | reverse complement strand
CATCGATGTCGATGACGATGTCCGGTGCATCCGGGCCCAGCGGTGCGAGGTCGTCCGGCAGGGAGATGACCGACGAGTATTCCGGCATATCCGGTGTTCCGTTCGTCCATGTCGTGGGGCCGTCGCAGTGTTCACAGGTGAGGGGCGAGAGGGATTCTTCCCGGATGTCGCTTATCCTGAGCTCCCCCGGGTCGTACCGCCGGGAGAACGTTGCCGCAATGTCGGTGAGGGTTCCGCCGTCCGGCCGGAATGCCAGCATCGTGCCGTGCGGGGTCTCCACGACTGCCGACGTCCAGCTGCCGAACTGCCGGTTGTCGAGCTCCTCTTCCGCGAAGACCGGTTCCCCGCCCCTCATGGGGATGGGGACGACGATCTCGGTGGCAGGCCCGCCCTCATACCCGGAGAGGCCCTCCGTCGTGACGGTATAGGAGTAGTGGCCGGGGTTCGAGTTGATCCATGCGACGCCGAAGAAGGTGCCGAATACGATGAGTGCGACGGTGCCCACCGCCACGACGAGGAGGATTTTGGTGTAGTTGCTGGATGTCATTGTTGTATGCCGCCTTTATATAGTCTCGTCTCTCCTGATCCATAAAGGTTCACCGAATAGTCAGTTTTCTTCAGAATAAAAGGAAACATTCAGAAATAAACCGAATTTCCGAAGATAACAAATCCACCTTCTGCTGTCTGAATGATTGATGAAACGTATCGATAATTCCCGATATTAAACGATTTATCCCATGTGACCGCTCCGTCATCGGCGAGCCTGACAACATGGAGAGGAGAACCGGGATGGCCAGACTCATGCAGTTCGTTGAATTGCGGGTTAGAATACCCGGCATATGCATATCCGCCGTCTTCAGTCGCGACGATGGACCGGGAGACCTGCACCGGCCGTTCGCCTATCCCTTTGCCGTCCGCAGAGAGGGAGACTTCGGTCGTCTCCGTGATCCACCTGTACTCCCCCTTCACCTCAACTGTTTGCATAGTGCCGTAGATCAGGTCGTATGTGCCATCGGGGGAGAGGCGGACGATATAAAGGCTGGCAGGTGATGCCGTTGAAAACGTTCTGTTCCATACGCTTTCACCTTTGGCATCGAGTTGGGCGACCCACACGCCGGCATCGCAGGTCCCTCCGGTGAAAAAACCTCCCCTGGGTGCTGCAATTATCGTTCTGGTGCTCTCGTCCGGAGCAAATGATGCCTCCCAGAGGACCATTCCATCCTCGTCAAGTCTAACGAACCGAT
>JBFFLM010000385.1:0-1249 GCA_041554835.1 Methanogenium sp. | reverse complement strand
GTAACCATTGCATCGCCCTCGCCGATGGTGACCGTCGCCATCAGCGGGTCAAATTCGACACCGGCCCTGCCGGCGGCCCCGATGATCCGTCCCCAGTTCGGGTCCTCCCCGTAGACGGCAGTCTTCACGAGCGAAGAGCCCACGACGGTCCGGGCAACGGCGGCAGCGTCCTCCTCCTGTTCTGCCCCGGTCACCCGGACCTCAATGAGCTTGGTCGCCCCCTCGCCGTCCCGGGCAATCTGCTTTGCAAGGCTGATACAGACCTCCTCAAGCGCAGCGTAGAGCTCCTCCGGATCTGCCGGGCCCCGCCGCCCGGTCGCGGTCACAAAGACGCAGTCGTTGGTGGAGGTGTCGCCATCAACCACCACGCGGTTAAAGCTCCGGTCCACGGCACGGGTGAGCATCTCCTGCAGGGCAGGTACCGTCACTTCGGCATCGGTATAGAGAAAGCCGAGCATAGTCCCCATATTCGGGGCAATCATTCCCGAACCCTTGGTGATGCCGGCAACGGTAAACCCGTCTCTTCTGACGCAGGCATGCTTGGGAAAGAGGTCCGTCGTCATGATGGCAGCCGCGGCCTCATCCTCCGCCACCGGATCCGATCGGACTGTTCCCGCCACAACAGCAGCCTGCCGCTCGTCAATCTCCATCTTCATGAAGCGGCCGATGACCCCTGTCGAGGCGACGCCGATCCTATCAGGCGTGGTTCCAAGGGCCGCGGCCCCGATCTCCGCCATACGGCAGGCATCAGCCATGCCACGCTCCCCGGTATAGACATTTGCATTGCCGGAGTTGACGATGATGCCGTCGAGCCGGCCCTGTGCCATCCGGTCCTTCATCAGGAGCACCGGTGCCGCTGCAAAGAGGTTTTTGGTAAAGACCGCCGCGGCCGTCCCGGAGGCCTGTATCAGGGCAAGCCCGTACTTGCCCTCCTTGACGCCGGCGCAGGAGACGCCGTCCACTGCGCAGAGACTCTTCATTCCTCCTCCGATGCGTCCGGGTTGTAGCGCGAGCCAAGCCCGTGAACGATGTCCGCACGGGTCAGGATGCCGGCGAGCATCCCGTTCTCCAGGACAGGAAGGCGGGCAACCCCTTCCTTCATCATCAGGGACGCTGCTGCCTCGATATCCTCATCCCCGTCGATGGCGATGACATCGTCGGTCATCACTTCGGAGACAGGTAAATTTGCAATGTCGGCGAGCGCCTCCTTCGTCGTCTCCCAGTTCATCAGCTCCCGAATGGGGCTCTC
>JBFFLM010000384.1:0-1255 GCA_041554835.1 Methanogenium sp. | reverse complement strand
TGGACGGTGCATCGGTCGAAGAGGCCGTGCGGATTTACCACGGGGAATAAGAGAGAAATAGCATCCACCCATCCGGCGGATACGGCAGACAGCATCACCTGCCGGCATGGTCGGATGAGGATACACTTTTTTTTAATCGTACCCTCTCCATTCTGCCGCTATGGCAGACACCGCGAAAGGATCGCATAATTTGTTCAGGAAAAAAGTGGGACCTTCGCCGCTCCCGTTGAATTCACAACAGATAGGTCTCCTGAAGCCTCTTCGGCCGTCTCAATACCTCTTATCCTTCCTAAACTCCTTCGCGGCCTTTCCAATCCATTTATACTTCTTCTTCTCGAGGCGTTTGAGGCCGATGTCATTCTTTTCTGCCTGGAAGTCCGCCTCCTTCATCAGACGCTGGTAGCTTGCCAGCCGCTTTTCGGAGAGGCGGCCCGCCTCCACCGCTTCCCTGACCGCACAGCCTGGTTCTTGTTCGTGCCGGCAGTCGGGATACCTGCAGCCTTGCGCAAATCCGGTAATGTCAGCGAAGGTCTCGCCGATGCCCGCAGCGGCGTTTCCGAGCTGTATCTCCCTGATGCCGGGGTTGTCGATGATCATCGCACCGCCGGGGAGGCGGAAGAGCTGGCGGACGGTAGTGGTGTGGCGCCCCTTCTCATCGCGGCTCCGCACATCCGCGGTCTCCTGCACCGTCTCGTTGAGAAGTGCATTGATCAGGGTGGACTTGCCGACCCCGGATGAGCCGACGAGGACGACGGTCGTCCCGGGCCCGAGGAACTGATCAAGCACCGCAATGCCGGAACCGTCACGGGCGCTCACCATCACCACCGGCACCGTCCCCGCCACTTCGGCGGCTTCGGCGGCGATCGCAGCAGGATCATCCGAGAGGTCCGATTTGTTGATCACGATCACCGGCCGTGCTCCGGATGCATGGACGACCGCAAGATACCGCTCAAGGCGCCGCAGATTGAAATCGGCTCCTGCGGCCGTGACGATGAAGACAATATCGACGTTGGCTGCCATCGCCTGCTCATCCCCGCCCTCGCCGGGTGCTCCGCGGGACAGCATGGACCTCCGCGGAAGAATGTCCACGATCATCCTCGTCCCGGTCTCGGGCTGGTCCAGCAGCACCACGAAATCGCCCACCGCCGGCAGCCTCCCGAGGCGGCGGAGGGCGCCTGACACCCCCACCCGTAGCGAATCGCCCGTGACAAGGACATCGAAGACCGTCTTGTGCTGGCATGCCACCCTTCCGGCG
>JBFFLM010000383.1:0-1267 GCA_041554835.1 Methanogenium sp. | reverse complement strand
TTGCGAGAAACTCCATGTTCCTGACATAGCGTTTCTTCTCGGTGATTTCCTCAAGGACAATCGTGCGCCCCCGCTCACCGTCGTCGAATACCGTGGGGATCACCTGCATCTGGTAAAAGAAGTCTTCATCGTCGATGGTGTAATGGACATCGGTGATGAACTGTTCCCGCTCCACACCACGGATGGCGGCGAGCGTTGCCGGCGTGGAGATCACCGGAAGGGGAACGGTGCGGATATTCTCCCCCAGAACGTCATCCTTTGTGAGTCCTGCCAGACGGAGGAACCGATCGTTTATCTGCACGATCGTACACCGGCTGTCGAGGACGACAATCAGGTTAGTGGTAAAACAGAGGAAGGCGGACATCGGAACCCGCTGGGCAAGCGAGTAGACCTTGGCGTTGCCGACCGTACGCATGTCGACGTGACCTCCCATCCGCAGGACTTCGAGATGTTTCGAGACGGAGTTGCGGGTAAGACCCGTCTGTTTGGCAATCTCGGTGATGGTCATCCCTCGCGGCCGGAACCGCAGCGTCCGCAGGATGCGGTCGGGAGACCCCTGATCCTCGTCCATACCAAAGGACCATCTATGCCAATTAACCTATAAAATACCAGCAGAAGGACAGGGCAAATAGCCAGAATGCCGTATTTATTCGGATAATGCGGACGGTGACGGCATGGAATGCCCAAAGTCGCCAAAGCCGCTGTTCATTGTGTCTTAGTGGTGCCCGGAACCGGAAATGACCTTCATCAGGCACTATCCCTGCAAAAAGCGGATTTCATGCGGGGTCAGTACACCCCATCGCCGGTGATGAGCACCCCGCGAACCGGATACGTCCCGTTACCTGATCCGGTGTGCTCGAACGAGAGGCGCTCATAGTAGCTGTTCGACCGCCAGCCCAGCACCCACCACTGGTTCATCCCGGTAAATTCACAGGAGATGGCAAGCACATTTTCATCGTCAGCATCATACGAGAGGATGAAGGACACCTCGATAGAGGAACCGGCGGCCCCCTCCCTCAGGTAGTAGCCCTCCTCCGTCACCCCGCCGTCACCGGTAAAGGTCTCGATCTCGGTGTAGGGCATAAAGAGCGGTTCGGTGCCGAGCGGATTCCGGGTGTCGATTGAATGATCCACCCCGGCCTGGTACATGTGCATCTCCATCGGGAGGAGAAGCGGCGTCTCCTCCGAGTACCGGTCCGAATAGATATGCGTCGGGACCGGAAGCTCGGACTCGTTTTGCCCCGGCATGATAGGAATCGGTTCGATA
>JBFFLM010000382.1:0-1283 GCA_041554835.1 Methanogenium sp. | reverse complement strand
GAAGAGAACGATATGTGCAGGGATGAATACATGGCCCTCCCCGAGCAGATCGAGGCGTCGCTTACCCAATGCGGCGGGATCGAGGGACTGACTTCCCGTCTGCCCGGTGATGCCGAAATGGAGGCGGAATGCAGCGTCCACCGGGCGCTCGCCGACCCCCTTCGGATGAAGACCGTCTCCATGCTTGCCGTCCAGCCCCTCTGCGTCTGCGTCATCAAGGAGGTGCTCGGGATCGCCGACTCAAAACTTTCCTACCACCTGTCGGTGCTGAAGAAGGCAGGGCTGATCCGGGGGGAGCAACAGGGAAACTGGATCATCTACCATCTTACGGATGAGGGCGAGCGGTGGGTGCCGCCCCGCACCTGACCTGATGTTTTCATCGGACTATTTCTCCCGTCACCTGACCACCAGCACATGCGCCCGTGCCCGGTGCACAATCGCCTCGGTCACCCCGCCAAGGAGGGAGCGAGCGGCACCGTGCCGGCCTGTTGCCCCCATCACGATGATGGTGGGCTCGAATGATTCTTCGATCTCCAGGATCTCGTCGATGGCGTTGCCGATCGTAAGCTCGGTGACGACCTGCGGGATGCCGAGGGGTTCGAACCTCTGCTTCAGGTCGGCGAGCCGTCCGGCGTCTTTCCGGTTGAAGGCGTTGATCTGATCCTGCGACGCCGTCCAGAGGCGGCGGGTGTCCTGGACGTGCATGATGACGAGCCGGTCGGGTCGTGCCCGGGCCATCCACTCGATGAAGGGGATGCACCGCCCCGCCTCCTCCGAGAAGTCAGTGAGGTAGAGGATACGGGGAAAAACCCGCTCCGTCGCAAGCGTGCAGGCATCCGGGTCCCCCTCCTTCATCACGGCGAGGCGGAGCACCAGGAGCGGCACCTGCAGGTGGTGCAGCACGTTTTCGGTCTGGCTCCCCAGGAGCATGCGGGGGATCAGGGAACGCCCGTGGGAGCCCATCACGACGAGGGACGGCGGGTTCGCCTCCGCCCGTTCGAGGATCTCGATCCACGGGATGCCCTCGACGACCTCTGCCCGGACCTCTCCTACCTCGCAGGCCTCAAGGCGTCTCTGCCACGTGTCCATCACCTCCCGGTCGTACGCATGGACATCCGCGTCCGCGGCGGTGTCGCGGAGGTTGATCACATACAGAAGGTCGGCCTCATCGACACCGAGGCGGGCGATCTCCTCCACGGCCGGTACCATTGCAGCCGCCGCACCATGGATCTCCAGCGGTACAAGCATTGATTGCATCTTCATACAGGCTCACTCCGAAACAT
>JBFFLM010000381.1:0-1283 GCA_041554835.1 Methanogenium sp. | reverse complement strand
GGCATGCTCTGTGCCGCAGGGTGCCAGGACGCTGCGGAAGTGGGGGCGATCGCCTGCGAGGGGCTGGAGGGGAAGGACCGTGACCACTGCATCCAGCAGCTGGCTGTTACCTCGGGGAACCTGAAATTGTGCGACGATATCGAGAGCGCCGGGCCGAAGAGCAAATGCTGGTTATACATCGCGAAGAACACGAAAACAGCGGGGCTCTGCCTTGCGATGAAAAAAACGGACTGGTACGGGGAACAGGGGGCCTACGACGCCGAGGAGTGTCTCCAGTACGTGGCGCGGGAAACCAATGATGGAGATGTCTGCCAGCTTCTTGAGGAGTACAAGGATTCATCCGGGTCGGATTTGAATCCGGACGGGGTCAGCAGAGAGATCTGTATAAGCTCGATCATCTGCGGGAAGAGCGGACAGGAACCGTGCTATTCCAGCTCAAAGGGCAAGGATGGTTCTCCCTATTGGTGTATGTCCGACGACGGGATGAAGACCTATCACCAGACGCCGCCGGATGTGTGTCCCTGAATTCGGAATTTTATTTTTTTCTCGCTTCTCTCCTGCTTCTCATGCCACGGAGCGTCCCGTGCAGGTGCTCCTCACCCTGATCCATCCTCTCTAAAGACGTTCTTTCCCCGTTCCGTGTATTCGATGACGCCGATGTTTCGCAGAAAGTCCACCTCGCTGTCGACCTCCCACCCTTCGGCGAGCCGGCCGTCTGCGATGCGCCAGATGAAGACCATCGGCAGGGTGACCGCCCGGCCGGTCGGGGGAAGGGGAACGCCAAAAAGGTTCCATTCGCCGGTATGGGTCCCGGTCGCGGTCACCCGCACCCAGACCCGGTCTCCCTCGGCGATCATGTCCTCAATCTGTTCGTGCCAGTCGGGGAAGGCATCAAAGGCGAGGGTGAAGAGCTGTTTGAAGGGCTCACGGCCCTGCTGATTATGGGTGTTGTCGATATAATCGGGGGCGACGAGGTCGTCGAATAGGTCGAGGTTGAGACGACGGCCCCTCCACCTCCCCAGGAGCCTGCCGGGGTCGCGCGGGACCCGTCGCCGGAGCCGGCGAGTGCCGCGCGGGCGTCGCAACCGGTGGCTGTGCCAACTGGACCGTCCGTCACGCCGCCGACCCCCGCCTCGCGTTCCGGTGGTCGAGTCCTGGCCGCGCCATCGATCCGACGACTGGCACGAGAGTTTGGGGTGGACATCACCGAAGTGCCCGGGTCGGGTGCACGCGGGCGTGTCACGGCGGAGGACGTCAAGGCGTACTCGCGTCGGGTGATGGAG
>JBFFLM010000380.1:0-1319 GCA_041554835.1 Methanogenium sp. | reverse complement strand
TCATTCCAGACAAAAACTGCTCCAACAAGTTCGGTCTGCCCAGCATAAAGCGGATACTCAACGGCATATGCTGGAATCTCATTCGCCGATACCGCCCCGACCATGCCTGCTACGAGGAGCAGGACGAGAGCGCCCGCGAAAAGTGTCATTCGTTTCATTTTTTTGTCACTCCTTTGTTTCGTCAACAAACTTTCCGGGCCTGAAACGGTCCGGCGCCTAAGCTATGGAATCAGCTCGTACAGTAACGATGGCGTAAAGGTCGGTGTCGCTCCGGACATACGTGGCCCCCCGCCACATGTTGCATACGCTCCCCGTATTCACGGGGAATTCCACGCCCGGTAAATGAATAGTGTTCTTATGGGTATTTAAATATAATGAGATGCAAAAGCGCTTTTAATAGCATAAACGTTTGCATTTATTGAGATATATTTAAATAAAATCGCTGTATTTTTCCGATTTGTCTGACGCATTTGTTGCTTATGTGATAGCAATTCAGCTTTAAAATTAGTATAATTTTAATATTAGTTCAAATTTAGTCTCTGATCAAGTTTTAAATGGATAAAATGGGTGTTAATATCAAACGGGGGCAAAGAACCCATGCGCTCATTTTTCTCCATGAGTCCCGGCCGTTTCCCTGCCCCGTTCCTCATCTTTCTTCGCATACCCCTTCCTGAGAAGCGTGGTGATGTTGATCACCGGTTTGTCGGTGTGCTCGGCGATATGGAACTCGCAGAACGGGCAGGAGGTGACGACCATCTCGGCGCCGGTCTCTTCTATCGCCTCGCCCCGCTGCCGCCCAAGCTCGGCCGCCTCGTCGGGGAGACCCGAGCGGACACCGCCACCCGCTCCGCAGCAGCGGGCCGGCATCTCGATGAATTCCTTCACGAGGGACCTGAGAATCTCGCGGGGCGGGTCGTGGACGTCCTGGCCGCGGTAGAGGTGGCAGGGGTCGTGGTAGGTGACGCGGACGGGGAGGGGCTCGGGCAGTTCATACCCGTCCTCGGTGAGGACTTCGTTGACGTCCTTGACGGTGAAGGGTGTTACATAGTCGTTTTTCAGGGTGGAGCCGCACCCGGCGCACATGGTCAGCACCACATCGCAGCCGGTCTTCTCGAACGCCAGGATGTTGGTATGCTTCAGCTCGTCGAGGATCCACGTCTGGCCGGTCCGTATCAGGGGCGAACCGCAGCAGACCTGATCTTTCGGAATGTGGATTCGGTAGCCGTTTCGCCGCATCACCTCGATCATGTCGAGCGCTGTCTCGGGCAGCCGGCTGTTGTACATGCACCCCACAAAGAAGGCGATCTCTCCCTTCACCT
>JBFFLM010000379.1:0-1322 GCA_041554835.1 Methanogenium sp. | reverse complement strand
GCTTTGCCCCGCAGGCGGCGCAGTGGACAGTGATCATGAATAGGGAACAATCTGGCGGACGCCCTTAAATGCGTATGCGGCCGGGGTCCGGCGTCTGCGTTCCGGGGGTGCGGGCCGTCACCGGAAAAAAAGATCAGAGGCTGGTGATATTCACGTCGCCGTTGGTGTTTTCTATCGTTATCGTAGGTCCGCCCGTTCCCAGCACCCCTTCAACGATCGTCACGGTTTCCGTCGTCACCTCCAGCGGGATGCCCTCCACCGAGATGACCCCCTTCGTGGTCTTGATCGAAATTGCGGCATTCATCGAGGGATCGATGGAGAGGGCGACATCCCCGTTGGTCGATTTGATGGTGACATCGCCCCTGATATCATGCACCTGCGCCTCTATCCGCCCGTTTCTCACCGTCAAATCACCGATGCCCGTGGTGTCCCGGATGTCGATGTTGCCGTTCTCGACCGCCGCCGTCACATAGCCGTCGGTCGTATTGATGAGGACATCACCGTTGAAACAGGACACTGCAACGTCCCCTTTGGTGCCGGCAATCCGGACATCGCCGTTCGAGACGGTCACCGCATCGACGGTGACGTACCGGGGAACGGTGATGTCCATATCGACCGTGACCCGCGGGGGGAGGGCGGAGAGCCATTTGGCCCGGATCTTCAGGAAGTCCCCTTTGGTAGCGGTGATCTCCACCTTGTCCAGCTCCTCCTCCCCGGCCCGGCTCCGCTTGACCGCATGGAGGACGACGTCCCGCACATCCCCGCGGGTGATGGTGACCTGCCCGGCGGGATTTTCCACGACGAGGACGGTCTTCTCGTTCGCCCGGTATTCGTCATCGAAGGGTGCGGTCACCTCGGGGCCCGTGTCACCATCGGTGCATCCGCAGGCAAAAGCGGCGAGCATGACTGTCAAAAATAATGATGCACACAGTATTCTTTTCATCCCGGACCTCCGCCCCGCAATGGGTTTCTCACTTATGATTGATGAAGATATGCCGGAGCGCTCTTCTCATCCGCACCGGGGCCGGGGTTCACCCTTTATTGTTCCGGCCCCGGCGCATCGCTCTGCTGTACGGGGGCGTTCTCTCACCGGAGCGCCCGTGCCGCCTCGCTTGCGGCCGCCATCGTCCGGGCGGCGGCCGTCATATCGTCCTGGGCGACCACGGCGGAGATCACCGCCGCGGAATCGGCGCCGGCCCGGATGACGGACGCGACATTGTCCGGGCCGATGCCGCCGATGGCGACGAGTGGCACGGCGACGGTGCGGCGGATCGCCGCGAGGACGGCAAGCCCGTGGCCCGCACCGGCGTCGGCCTTCGAGC
>JBFFLM010000378.1:0-1338 GCA_041554835.1 Methanogenium sp. | reverse complement strand
TCGAAGGCCTACGCGATGACCGGCTGGCGGGTCGGGTACGCCGCCGGACCGGATGCGATCATCAGACAGATGATCAAGGTCCAGCAGCACACAATGAGCCACACGGCAACCTTCGCGATGTTCGGCGCCCTTGCAGCCCTCACCGGCGACCAGACCCCGGTGGAGGAGATGCGCCGGGAGTTCGACCGTCGCCGCCGCTTCGTAATGGAGACGCTTGCCACGATGGGTCTTCGGACGGCCCCTGCCGACGGCGCCTTCTACGCCTACGTAAAGGTCGAGGGTGACGACATGGCCGTCGCCTCCCGGTGGCTCGACGAGGCCCATGTGGCCGTCACCCCCGGCGCCGCCTTCGGGACGCCGGGATGGGTTCGCCTCTCCTACGCCGCCTCGATGGAACGGCTCGACGAGGCCCTCGGGCGCATCCGTGCGCTCGACGGCTGAGACCACTATACTTTTTTCCAGGAGGCCATGAACATGTCACGACCCCTTTCATCCGCCCGGCGCCGGGTCCTCTTCGTCTGCACCTTCAACTCGATTCGCTCCCCCATGGCAGAGGGGCTCCTCAACGCCCGCGGGGACGGGAAGTGGGTCGCCGAGAGTGCGGGCATCCATCCATCCGGAACCGATCCCGCCGTCATCGCCGTATTGGCGGAGGCGGGCATCGACCTCTCGGGCCACCGTTCCCGGTCGGTCGGTTCCTGCACGGGCAGGTATGACCTCGTCGTCTTCATGTCCCCCTCGGTCCGGGAGGGATGTTACGCCCTTCCCGATGCGGCAGAGTACATCACGGCAGATATTCCCGTTCCTGCTTTTTCAGGAAAGGATGGCCTCGATGGATACAGAAAAAGTCGTGATATGCTCAAAAAATGGATAGATGCGCACATCCGCTAACAAAAAGGGCCGGATCGGATAACCTCCCCGTGCCACCATCGTGAGGTTCAAAAGCCCTCTTCGGCAATATATTAAACAGTTTGGAACGTGCCTTGGTCCGTGACCCGGAGGGAGTAATTGAGCGATACACTATCAGGAGGGATGAAGGAATCCGATCGAATGGCCCTCTTCTCCGGGATAGCCACCACCTTTCTCGACGCACCCGATGAGGAGACCATCTATGATGTCATCGCGGATGCCATCACCACCCTCTGCCCCGGCTGTTATGTGATGGTCTCCCGGATTGAGGAGGACAAAAAACTCCTCTCCCTCCAGGCAATCGGGGGTGACGAGCAGATTCTCGGGCAGTTAATGAAGGATTTGGGCATGAACAGCCTGAATGCGGTGGTCAAAATGCCCCAGGAACGGATCGATGCCCTGAAACAGGAGGGCGTCATCACCGTCCCG
>JBFFLM010000377.1:0-1343 GCA_041554835.1 Methanogenium sp. | reverse complement strand
GAGGATGTGACCGGCATCCCGTACGAGCAGTACGTCCAGGAGAATATCCTCGATCCGCTCGGCATGACGGACACCATCGTCTCCTACCCCGAGGCACCGGAGGCGGATGCAATCACTGCGTCCGGCTACCACTATGCCGGCGGGGCGAACATCGCCGTCCCGGACACGGTCTTTACCATCGGCCCGGCAGGGACGATCAGCTCGACGGCGACGGACATGGCGAAGTTCGTTGCAATGCATATGGAAGAGGGCACGCTGAACGGTGCCACGATCCTCTCGACGGAGACCGCCACCCTGATGCACGCCCCGGCGTTCGCGAACGACCCGCGGGTGAGCGCCATGTGCCTCGGGTTTTATGAAAACCATATTGGCGGCGAGCGGATCATCACGCACGGCGGCGACACGGATACCTTCCATTCGCTTCTCGTCATCCTCCCCGAGCGGCATGCGGGCTACTTCGTCTCCTATAACAGCGCCGGGGGCAATTCCGCGAGAAATGATTTCCTGATGGCGTTCGTGGACCATTTCTGGCCGGCGGACGAGGGGACGGCGGCCGGGGATGAGGCGGCCGGACTGGAAGAGGCGAATGCCGGAACGACCACCGCAACTCCCGCAGAAAAGTATGCCGGCACCTACCAGTCGACCCGGCACAACTACCGGACGTTCGAGTATTATCTCTCGCCACCGCAGCAGATGCAGGTCAACGCGGGAGAGGACGGGACAATATACATGAGTCGGGGCGGCAGGCCCGCCGTCGCCTATACGGAGATCGAACCGGGCGTCTTTGCCCAGGCGGACGGGACGCAGACCTATGCCGGAAACGTGGTCTTCCGGGAGAACGAAGACGGCGACGTGACCTTCCTCTGTCTCGAAAACATGCCTATCATGGCGTTCGAACGGGTGCCGTGGTATGCGACAGATGCATGTACGACCGGCGTGAAGAATGCCGCCATCCTCATTCTCCTGACGGTCTTCCTCTGGCCCCTGATGGCGATTGCCCGGCGGGCCTATGGCAGCAGGGATGAGGGAACGGACGTGGAGGAGCATGCGCAAGCCTCATATCTGCCCTTCTACGCCCGGACGATCGCGGGAGCCGCCGCTCTCCTCTTCCTTGCCTTCGTGCTCTATCTTCTCCCGGCGGTCACGGGCGATGCCGCCCTGATTGCGTCCTACATGTATGACCGGACGACGCCCTTCGTTCTTGCGGCGGCCCTTGCGGTGCCGGTCGTCGCCGCCCTCCTTTCGGTGGCAGGTGCCCTCTTCCTCGTCCCGGCGTGGCGGCGGTCGTGGTGGAAGCCGTGGCACAGGGTGCATTATACCGTTGTCGTCGTCGGGCTCTTCAT
>JBFFLM010000376.1:0-1351 GCA_041554835.1 Methanogenium sp. | reverse complement strand
GCTCCCGCGGCGAATCGGCCCGTCCTTCTGGGGCAGAATCGGCAAAACCCTATCTTTCGGGCAATGACGCACCGTCTCCCGAGGAGACTCATGTCGGGGCATCAAACCTCTACTGGGGATTTACCGATGCCCTGAAGGGATATTACGGGCGGGTAGTCCCCCTGCACAGCGGGATTCTCACCGACTACGTCCTCTGGTTTATCGGGGTTCTGGCGCTGGTCATCATCATGGCGGGGGTGCTGTAAATGAGACTATCAAAATCATTTAACCGATCATTGTGGGTGTTCCATTTCAACTCGGGCTCCTGCAATGGCTGTGATATCGAGATCGTATGTACGCTCACCCCCAGGTATGACCCGGAACGCTTCGGCGTCAAACTGGTCGGGTCGCCCCGGCATGCCGATGTACTCCTTGTCACCGGCCCGGTGGTCCATGATATGGCCGACCGGCTGAGAAGGGTCTATGACCAGATGCCCGATCCCAAGGTTGTCATCAGTGTCGGGACCTGCTCCCAGTCGGGAGGAGTCTTCTTTGACTCCTACAACCTTGACGGACCGGTAGGGGATATCATCCCGGTGGACGTCTATGTACCCGGGTGTGCCCCGAGACCGGAAGCAATCATCGATGCGGTGGTGAAGGGAGTTGCAAAACTAGAACGCCTTGAGGCGGAGGGGAAACAATGACGCGAAATACGATGAATGCAGCAGGTATTGAGGCGGCGCTGCAGGCATCCTGCGGCGATGCGCTTCAGGAGACACGAATTACAGCCTGGGGTGAAGGCCACGAAAAAACACCAGGGGAATCTCTCTGGATTCGGACGGATCAAAGCGATCTGACCCGTGTCCTCTCGGCGATCATCGCGATTGATTATCCTCACCTCTCGGTGGTATCGGGTGTCGACTGCGGTGAGACGGTGGAGCTGTTGTACCATATGTCGGTATTCTTCGGCATCGGACGAAAGGAGGTGTGCATCACCATCACCGTACCCCTGCCGAAGAATGACCTGACGGTCCCGACCATCTCCCACCTGATCCCAGGCGCGGTCTATACCGAACGGGAGAAACAGGAGATGCTCGGGATTACCGTGGTCGATATCCCGGATCCCAGGGGACTTTTCCTGCCAGCCGATTTCCCGGAAGGGGTGTATCCCTGGCGAAAGGATGAGACCGGCATACGTGAGGACATGGTAAAGGACCTCTTTGCGGTCGGGCGGCCCGAAGACCGCCCGAATCCACCGGTCAAACCGAAGGAGAAGCCGGCAAAGAAACAACCTGAGGAGAAACCTGAGGAGAAACCTGAGGAGAAACCTGAGGAGAAACCTGAGGAGAAACCTGAGGAGACAAAGGAGGTT
>JBFFLM010000375.1:0-1373 GCA_041554835.1 Methanogenium sp. | reverse complement strand
CCTTGCCTGCGGGGCCATCGACCCCGCCGCGTTGCAGACCTTCGGCCTCGCCACCGCCCGCGTCCGTCCGCCAAAGGAAAAGACCTCAGTCGCGAGCGCCAAAGACCTCCTCGATGGGACGGTTAAAGAGGCAAACGCCGCCGCAGAGGTGCTCGGGATACGCGTGGGCATGAACGGCGCAGAGGCGCTTGCACTCCTCTCGCAGCCATAATCCCAATTTCATATCCCAATTTCTTTTTCCGGGACTATTCGGTCGCCCCACACAGGATAAAAAATTGTAATAAAAAACAGAGGGGGATCCCCTTTACTCAAATTATTCAGTCCAGGATCTTGTATACTGTCGACCGGCGCTTCAGGACGCGGCCGAGATCGTCGGTGATCTCCTTCATCGCCGCCGGGTCGAAGTAGTCGGCCGCCTCCGCCCCTGCATCGGTGGAGACCTCATCGACATACATCGTCCCGCCGAAGTCGTTGCCCCCCGCAAGCATCCCCAGGGATGCCATACGGGCGCCGATCTTGCCCCAGGAGATCTGGATGTTGTCGAAGTTGTCAAGAAAGAGCCTGGATACGGCAAAGAGCAGGATATCCTCGCGCCCCGTCGCCCCCCGGGAGACGAGCCCGCGACGGTGAAGTGCCGTGCCCTCGTGGAGGTAGGAGAGGGGGACGAGCTCGGTAAACCCGCCGGTCTCGTCCTGGATGTCCCGCAGGACGCCGAGGTGTTCTGCACGGTCTCGTTCGGTCTCGATCGAGCCGTACATAATGGTCGAGGTGGATTTGATACCCATCCGGTGGGCCTCTTTGATGATGCGCACCCACTCGGCGGTCGGCACCTTGGCAGGGCATATCGTCTTTCGTACATCATCGACGAGGATCTCAGCCGCGGTTCCCTGGAGGGTTCCAAGGCCTGCCGCCACCATCCGCTCGAGAACCTCCTGCGTGGAAATCCCGCTCTGTTTCGCCGCCCAGGCGACCTCGTCGGGGCTCATCGTATGCAGGTCGGCTTCGGGCATCAGACCATGTACAAGGGAGAGAAGCTCCTCATAACGCTCCGTAGTAAAGTCCGGATGGACACCGGAGAGGAAGCAGAGTTCACTCACCTCCCGTCCCCGGGCCTTTCTCACCTCGGCCCCGATCTCCTCCTCTGTGAAGAGATAGGCCTCCTTTGCAGACGGGGGGACCCCGAACCCGCAGAACCCGCAGAGATTCTTGCAGATATTGGTCAGGTGCAGGTTCTGGTTGCGGACATAGGTGACGATATTTCCCACCTTCTCTTCCCGGACCATATCCGCGGCACGGGTAATGTCCCATACCT
This sequence comes from Methanogenium sp., assembly GCA_041554835.1. Taxonomy (GTDB): domain Archaea; phylum Halobacteriota; class Methanomicrobia; order Methanomicrobiales; family Methanomicrobiaceae; genus Methanovulcanius. The sequence continues at coordinate 61 of JBFFLM010000375.1, read as the reverse complement.
CGGGGCCGCGGGCCCGGAGGAGCATCGCCGCCTCCTCCTCGGTCATCCTGGCGCCGCCGAT
>JBFFLM010000374.1:0-1373 GCA_041554835.1 Methanogenium sp. | reverse complement strand
CCGAGCCCCACCATACACAGGCCGATGATCAGGCGAAGTGACTGGCGATACTGTTCCCGCCAGCGGCCAATGCGTTCCGGCGCAAGCCCTCCCGCAACGAGCAGCGTGATGACGATGAGCGGCAGGACGAATATGGTATTGTACAGGAGAAGCGCCCCCACCGTGCGGATACCAGGCGATGATGACAGCATCCCCAGGACGGCAAGATAGACGCCGCCGGTGCACGGCAGTTCGAAAAACCCGGTCAGAATACCGATACCGAACGCCGCAGAGACCGTGTGCCTCCCCGACCACCGCTTGAGAATGGCACTGCCCCCGGCAGGAATGGCAAGGGGCACGACCGCCCGGCCGGTCAGCCCCTCCAGCACCATGAACATCCCCGCAAGTATCGCCACCGCCCCGGCAAAGATGGAAAATCCCGCCCCGATATCGAGTACCCGTACGGCAGCGAGAATCCCGAATCCTGAGAGGATATACAGAAGAAACACCCCCGCCGTGTAGGCAAGGCCGGTCGCAACCACACTCTTTCTGCTCTGCGCCCCAAGGAGGGCGACGAGGAGAAACACAAGAACAGCAAAGGCGCAGGGATTGATCCCGTCAATGAGGGCGGCGCCTGCTATGAGGAGGAGCGACGGCCCTGCAGGTGCAGAGACGGGAGGAGGGAGAGCAGCAGTCACATTGGTCGTCTCTGTCGGCGACGTCCCGGAAACGTCCGTCATGACCCCCTCCAGATATGCCGGCAGCCCCGTCGATATTGCGTTATATCCCTCAAGGAATAGCCCGTCACTGGTGAAAACGGCAGGATACGACGGGTAGGGCTCCCCATATGCCCTCCCCATCTCGAAAAAGAGATCCCGGACAGAATCGTTGCCGGTAACATCACAGAAGGCGAACCGGACCTCAGGGTATTCACGGGACAGGTTATCAACCACCGGATGTGCCTTTGTACAGGCATGGCAGGTCTCACTATAGAAGAAATAAACGACAGGGCCCGAATCTTCCGCTCCCTCTGTACAGGGGGCAACACCGGCCGCACCGACCGCTGCCACCACCTGCCCGCCCGCAAGCGCAGCCATGAAGAACACCAGGATCATCCACCCGGAGATCCGCGACAACATAAATCGATATTTTATCCAATCGATGATAATCATGCCGCATGAGGCGGAGGATGCCAGACAGAACCTTTTCGTCATTGATACCATCCACCATACCTGAAATACGGCGCCGATGCGAAAACAGGCCCCTATAGCATATTTATCTGATAAAACCCATACATCCCCGTGGCCACGACCATCAGAAAAGCCTCCTATACAACGGGGAACGAAAAGAGCAGCGACATTCCGGAAGGACACCATTTTTCCGGCAGGCCTTCT
>JBFFLM010000373.1:0-1385 GCA_041554835.1 Methanogenium sp. | reverse complement strand
GCGGCTCGCCGACGGCAGGGTTGGCCGGGTGCAGAAGATTCACGCGGATGACTGATGGTACCTCCATCCAAGAAGAGAGGGGAGAACATGGTCTTCTTCAAAAATCACAATATCGAATATTCTTTTAAAAAAATTATATGGTTTAGGTCAGCCGGATATAGGTCCCAGCGGCATCCCCGATGGTGAAGGTGGTGTAGGCATCATCGAACCCGGCATCCTCTGTGGAGACACGAACCCATGCCTCGTACTCCCCGGGGGGGAGGTCGGCGATATACATCGCCAGAGTATCGGTGGTTCCGTCGAAGGGCAGCGACTTTGCTCCTACCTTCTTCCAGCTGTCCGTAGCGTCATTCCGGAAATAGACTTCTTCTGCCATTGCATAGTCGCCGTTATAGACAATCTCCCATCCGAAGTCCTGGAAACTGGAGTCCTGTGGGGTCACCCCGAATGAGGTCACCGCAACCGTGGCATTGATCAGTCCCTCCTGGGTCAGCCCTGGTATCACCGATATGATGGTTTTTGGGAGCTGCTCGACTGTGAGGCTTCCTTCCTGGTTCTGGAATTCGACCGAGGACGGGTCGGCAAAGAGGCTGAAGTTGAGGGGCTCGACCACCGAATCATTGATCCGCAGGGTAAATGTCGTCTCCCATGTCTGTTTGATCGTGATGTTGCCCACGTCGAAGTGGAGGGATGCGGGATTGCTGTCGTCCTCGCCCAGCCACATGACCGTCTGGTCAGTGTAGAGGATATAGCCGGGAAGGCGCTCTGTAAGCGTGTACGGGCTTGTCGACCAGTTATAGAAGTCAATCGTCGTCGGGGGGACATAGGAGAGGAGTTCGCTTGCCGTATAGTCGACGCCCTCAGCGAGGTCCCCTGCGAAGTTCAGGTTGACGACGGTGGAGACACCCGCTTCCCGGAGCAGCTGATCCCTGATCTCCTGGAACGCCAGTTTGAGTTGTGCCTCGTCGCCGGCATAGAAGAATTCGCCACCGGTCTCACTTGCGAGCCGCTGGGGGACAAGGTAGTCATTTGAACTACTTTTTGGATAGTAGATGGTGTAGATCTTGATATCGTTTGCAAGGGCGTAATTCACCATGTTCTGGTTTTCCTCGGACAGGTCGGAGAATTCATAGTAATTCGGCGACCCCGGACTCAGCGTGTTATCATCGGGGGGGACCGTCAACACCGACCCTTCGGCAAAGGGATCCCCGAAGTACCGGTATTCATTCTGCATCAGGACCACGATGGCCTTGACCGCACTGGATGATGCGTTATTTTCGAGGTACTCGATGGAATCCTTCAGGCCCCGCCTGAGGGGTGCGCTTGCCTGGCCCGTGGCATCCTTCTTTACCGGAACGGTATTCCAGAGGGCCGTATGAAGTCCG
>JBFFLM010000372.1:0-1388 GCA_041554835.1 Methanogenium sp. | reverse complement strand
CCGGGGCCTTGGCGCGATACAGGGCGTGGTTATGGGAAGTGTCAGCCGGAAAGTCGCCCAGCATGCAACATGCCCGGTGATGATTGTAAAATAACACTGTATTTTTATCGGGAGCGGGAACGTTCAAAAAATATAAACCGGTGTGGCCGGGCCTTCGGCGAAACGGTATCCCCTCGGCCATCCCGGCAGGAACCTGTTTTTACTCCTCTCTTCTGACCACCAGCACCGGCTGCTTTGCCGTCCGGATTACCTTATCCGAGACCGAGCCCAGAAGGGCGTTTGCGAGGTTCGAGCGGCCGTGGGATCCCACCACGATGAGGGAGGCGTTGCGGGCATCGGCGATCTTGACGATCTCCTTTGCAGGAACCCCGCTGATGATGATCGGTTCGACCTCGAGCCCCACCTCCTCGAGCATGGCCGTCAGCTCCTGCATCTTCTCACGGGCGTGGCGGATGATGCGGGCATTCAGGTCGCCCTCGTAGCGCCCTTCGTCATAGATGATGCCGGCCGGTTCGCTGATCACAACGCCGGTCTCGATGGTGTCGAGGACGAAGAGGGCGACGACCTTTTTGCACCCGGCCTGGCGCAGGCGGCGGACGTAGTCCTGGGCCCGGACCGAGGTCTCGGAGAAGTCGGTTGCAAGGACGATAGTCTCAAAGAGCGGCATGGTTCTCTCTTTTCCCTGATTTTAGATAAATGTGCTTCTTTTCATTGTCAATCGGTTACATATCGAAGAACGCTTTGGACATCTGCTGTATCGGGTCGGTCCCTGATTCATGCGGGCAGTGGCCGGATACCCGATTGCAGCCGGGACCAAATCATCATCGGGCACCTTCCTGCCGGCTGCAGGGCAGTCCCCGCGGTGACGGACGTGTCGCCGGACACGCCCTTATCTTCTGCTCTTACGCGTACCCCGACACCTCATAATCGACCCCGGTCGACTTCTCCGCACACTCCTTCCCGTGGACGAGGACCTCCTCGATGCGTTTTTTCAGGATGGCAGGATAGATGGCGCCGACGAGGTCCTGCACCGGTTTTCCGCCGCAGAAGAACTTGAAGGTCGGTGTCGACATCACCCCGTACCGTTCCCCTATCCAGGCGCTCTCGGCGAGGTTGAGGCGGGCGAAGAGGACTTTTCCTGCAAATTCACCGGCCAATTCCCGGAAATACGGCTCCATCGTCCGGCAGTGCGGACAGGTGGGGGTGTAAAACATGACAATGACCGGGATGGAACTCTTCTCCACGGTATGTTCCCACGTGAGATCGTTTGCTTCGATGACTTCGTTGCCAACCATTCGAACGGCACCTTCCTAATGGCAATACTTCCCGTGTGATCAAAAAAGGTTTGCGGGGAATGGAATGGAGCCCCCGACCGGATGATGTGAGGG
>JBFFLM010000371.1:0-1391 GCA_041554835.1 Methanogenium sp. | reverse complement strand
CTCCGGCGGAACGATTGCCCTCATCACCGGCATCTATGAACGGCTCGTCACCGCCATCGGAAATATACGGCCCCGGGCAGTCGTCTCGCTCGCCCGGCGTGACTGGGACGGCGTCCGGGCAGCCGTCAGGGCCGTCGACCCGAAATTTCTCATCACCCTCGGGGCGGGCATCGGTGCCGCAGCACTCCTGATGGCAAACATCATCCTCCTTCTGCTGGAGTCGTATGCCGTTCCCACCTACGCATTCTTCTTCGGGCTCATCATCGCATCATCCGCCCTCATCCTCCTCGAGGTCGAGGAGCGGACATCGAAGGTCTGGCTCTTTCTCGTCGCCGGGTTCACCGGAGGATTTGTCATCGCAGGACTCTCCCCATCATCGCTCGGGCACTCCCTCCCCGTCCTCTTTGTCACCGGCATGGTGGCGCTCTGCGCGATGATCCTCCCGGGGATCTCCGGGGCCTACCTGACCCTCCTCCTCAACCAGTACGAATATCTCCTGAATGCGGTGAAGACTCTCTCCCTGCCCGACATCATCGCCTACATGGCTGGGGGAGTGGTAGGTCTCCTGCTCTTCTCGAAGGCGCTCAAATATCTCCTGCGCCACCACCACGGCATCATGCTCGGCTTCCTGACAGGGCTCATGCTCGGGTCCACCCGCCTCCTTGCAGACACCATCGGCGCCGCCGGCGGATTTGACATGCAGGCCTGGCTCTTCACGGCGGTCGGCATTGGGGTCATCGTCCTGATGGAGTACGCCCGCCGCCGATTTGCCGCCGGTCGCTGAGAGGATGCAATCCTCCCGGCGGGCCTGCCTCTTGGTATACCCCCGGACCTTCTCCTTTTCTCCGCCGCCGTCTTGCATAAGACGCACAAGTGCAATCCCTTCATGTGATGTGGCGATAAACGATGTACAGATTTTATGTACCTCGGTATTGACCACGGCACGACCGCAATGCGATTTGCTACATCATCCGGCGAGATGAAGATCCCGCGCAGGGATGCGACCGCCTTTACGATGGATGACCTTGCCCCGCTCTGTGCGGACGGCGCATTCGACGGCATCGCCGTCTGCTACTCCATGGGCGACGGCATCAGTGCGATCACCGATATCAGAAAGGTACAGAACCGCGGCATCATCACCCGCGAAGGAGCCGGGGAACACATCGGCGGCGGGACGCGGGTCTTCGATATGGTAAAAGAGAGCGGCATTCCCGCCGTCGTCATCCCCGGCATCCACCGGGACTCCCCGACTGACCCGCGCTTCAAGGTCTACTCCCACCAGACGAGCCCGGAGAAGCTCGGCATCGCCTATGAAGCGCAGCAGTCACTCGGGGACACCTTCATCGTCGCGGACGTCAGTTCCAACACGGTCTCCCTCCTCGTGCGGGACG
>JBFFLM010000370.1:0-1421 GCA_041554835.1 Methanogenium sp. | reverse complement strand
CCGGGGCCAGCGAGAGAACCGCCTGCAGAATTTCCGTGGGGCGGGGGGGACATCCCGGCACTTCGGCTGCTATCGGGATATGCTTTCGCACCGGCGGGTCCACATAACTGCCCTCGCGGTTGAACACACACCCGGATATGGGGCAGTTGCCGATCGCGATTGCCGCCTTTGGCTCGGGTATCTTCTCCCAGAGGTCCATGAGCTTGTCCTCCCACTGGGGGGAAAAGGCCCCGGTGATCAGGAGAACATCCGCCTCACGCGGGTTATTATGGACATAGATGCCGTATTGTTCAATATCGTACCGCGGGGCCAGACATGCAAGAATCTCAATGTCACACCCGTTGCACGACCCGACATTGACATAACAGACATGAATCGACCTCGATCGCACCGTATTCTTGAGGTCCTGTAATCTGCTCATCTTCGTATCATCTCCCTGATTGCATCCATCCCCTCATTATATACCTCGGCTTCGGGATTGCCGTCTCTTATCCGTGACCGCACACGCTCCTCCACCGCCTCCATCTCCCCCTGAGGGAGCATGGGGATATAGACGGTGAGGAGACGCACTCCCAGTTCCCGTTCCACCGGGTCGTACACGCTGTCCGTTGTTTTCCACACCTCGTACCGGGCGGGAATATTTTCCAGAAATGACATGTCGCACTCTTCAATCATCTTTCGCCGGATGACCTGCCGGCCAAGTGCATAATGCGCAGCGAGTTCGGTTATCACCGTCTCATGGAGCGGACTCGTGACGATGATATATTTCATCTGCCGCAGATCCCGTTCATACAGGTAGTCCGCCATCAGACGACCCCTCCAGCATTCAGGGCGCCGTAGAACACAAAGAGTCCGATACATACCCAGAGCACCGCCATCTCCACCTTCTTCAGGACAGGCTCATTCTCCATCCAGACGAGACCGGCGAGCCCTGCCAGACCAACCAGAAGAAGTGCCGCACCGATGAATACCTCGGGCCTCGCTGCAACCTGCCAGGCGGCAATGAGGATATACCCGATAATGCCAAGTGTCATTGTCTTTCGCAGAAGCGTCATCCGATCACCACCAGAACACCAAGCCATATCACCAGGATACAGATCGCCACCATCTGAACCGTCACCGAGTCATAGGGACTGAGCATCGGGGAGACGGCACAGACAAAGGACAGGGACACCAGAAGCACGAGCATTGCAACCAGCATCAGCACCGGATTCATCAGCCCGATGAAGATGAGGATGAACGCATAGAGGAGGACGAAGGTCTTTATCGCATCCCCTATCTGCAGACCTGCCCGCCAGACACCGAAGTGTTCGGTCTGGTAGCCGCTGACAATCTCCTTGCTCTCGACGATGGAAAACGGCCCGTAGTGCATCTTGGAGAGAATGACCATATACATTGCAATCCCGGCAGGAAGTATCGAT
>JBFFLM010000369.1:0-1424 GCA_041554835.1 Methanogenium sp. | reverse complement strand
GTCCCCAGACCCCAGTCGGTGATCCTGGCCGAGCCGTCCTCGGCAAGGAGGATGTTGTGTGGCTTGATGTCGCGGTGGATGATGCCGCGGTCGTGGGCATAGGCAAGCCCGCGGACGATATCGGTGACAATTGCCGCCGCCTCGTCGGGGGCAAGCGGCAGGGTGACGCCGGCAAGGGAGCGTGATACGTACTCCATCTCCACATAGGGGACGGGGAGGATATTGACCGAACAGAGGCGGACGATGTTCGGGTGGACGAGCCCTTCCCAGAGCTTCATCTCTTTTAAGAATATGCGGCCCGTCGTCTCGTCGAAGCTGATGGGGACCTTGACGGCGACGACCGCTCCGTCGGACCTTCGCACCGCCTTAAAGACCCGTGCAAGTCCGCCCTTGCCGATGAACGTCACATCGCGGTACCGGTCCGCGAGGGTGGCGGGGAAGTAGACGTCCCGCAGTTGCGTGTCCATAATCCGTGTCTCGTCGAACGGGTCGCCCTCGTGGGCAATACGGGTCCGCTCGTCCGTGTCCCCGGAAACGCCGTGGGTGACGATGCGGGAGCGGTGGTAGAGGCCGAGGCCGATGGCGGCAACGGCAAGCCCCAGGCTCAGAGGGACGCCCGGCCCGGTGCCGGCCCTGCCGGCGATGAGCAGGGACGCCGAGCCCGCCGCCACGATGCCTGCTGCGAGGAGGAACACAGCGAGGAGATACCGGGGCGTCCTCTCCGTCGCCGTCGATGCCGCAAGGAAGATCGCGACCGTCGAGAGAAAAGCCAGTCCTGCGACGAGGGGGTTTATGCCGGGTATTACACCCAGCACCATGAGGGCCTGGAATCCCGTCAGAAAGATCGCGGAACTGCAGAGGACGGCAAGAATGGTGTACCCTGCCGTCAGGATGAGCGCGGCAGAGCCTCTGCGGTCGAGGATGCTCTGGCGGGGGGTGCGCCGGTCGGCAACCGTAAGCGCCCCGGCAATCCCGAGGGATGCAAGAAAGGCGACGGCGGGCCAGAGCAGGCCTTCCGGTTCCCGCGGGAAGGTGAAGGGGCCGTTCGTTCCATCGCCCCCGGGTCGCTGTCCCGGCCCCTCTGCCTCTCCGGAAATCTCAGGAGCAGTGGTGACGGTATACGCATCAATACCTGCGACGAGAGGGGCGGTATCCTCGATCGTGACGGCGCCGGTGAGCTCACCCGCCAGATCGAGGGGCCGTCGGTCGAAAGGGTACGGTCCCCCTTCGTTCTCCCATGCCCTGAACTGGGCTGTGGAGGGTGACGAAACAACATAGGGCTCATCGCCTATGCCGTCGCCGCCGGTGTCGGTTCCGGCATACCCGCTCCAGCTGTTGCCCACCAGACCCTCGAAGGTGGTGCCGTCATACCCGTAGGTGATCACCGGCGATGTCCAGGCCGTTCCCGGGGAGGAGGAGACCGC
>JBFFLM010000368.1:0-1426 GCA_041554835.1 Methanogenium sp. | reverse complement strand
GAGTGGCGGCACATCGGCGAGAGCGTCGATGGGACGTGCGTGCGGTGTGCGGCGACCGGCCGCACCCTTGCAGAGGTCGTCGACGCCATCCGCCCTGCTCTCTCGGCCCGGCGGGTCCGGGTGCAGGTGGTGGAGACGGTACTCCCGCCCGAGCGGATCGCTGAATCGAACATGATCCTTTTCAACGGGGTGCCTCTCGAAGACCTCATCGACGAGGCGCGGGTGGAGATGACCCCGTGCGCCTCCTGCTCCTGCATCACCGGGACCGACGCCATCTGCCGGGCGATCGTCTGCGGGGAGGAGACCCACGAGGCCGTCCCCGCCGATCTCATACTGAAGGCTGCCCTGAAGGTCGTGGAGCAATGACCGAACGGCGCCTTTCCACCTTTGAGAAATATCTCACGGTCTGGGTGGCGCTCTGCATCGTCGCCGGGATCGCCCTGGGCCGCGCCGCTCCGGGCGTTGCCGTCGCCCTCGACTCGTTTTCGGTCTACCAGGTCTCGATTCCCATCGCGATCGCCCTTTTCTTCATGATGTACCCGATCATGGTGAAGATCGACTTCGCCGAGGTACTCATGGCGGCCCGGACCCCGAAACCCGTCGCCCTCACCCTCTTCGTGAACTGGGCGGTGAAGCCCTTCACGATGTACATCCTCGCGACCGTCTTCCTGGGATACGTCTTCGTCGGGTTCATCCCGGGGACCGAGATCCTCGCCGACGGGAGCACCGTTGAACTCTGGCGAAGCTACGTTTCCGGGTGCATCCTTCTGGGCATCGCCCCCTGCACGGCAATGGTCCTCATGTGGAGCTACCTCGCCCGGGGCAACGATGGCCTGACGCTCATCATGGTTGCCATCAACTCCCTTCTCATGCTCGTCCTCTACGCTCCTCTTGGCGGGTTTCTCCTCGGCGTCAACGCGATGCCGATACCCTGGCAGACGATCCTCCTCTCGGTCGCCGTCTATGTCGCCCTCCCGCTTGCGGCAGGCTACCTCACCCGGCGGTGGATCATCGCCCGAAAAGGGATGGCATGGTTCGAGACGCGTTTTCTTCACCTGCTCACCCCCGTCTCGATCGTGGCGCTTCTCGGGACGCTCGTTCTCCTCTTCACCTTCAAAGGGGATGTCATCGTCGAAAATCCCCTTACCATCCTCTGGATCGCGATTCCGCTCTTTATCCAGACGATGCTCATCTTCGTTCTGGGCTACTTCGTCCTCGCCCGCCGGCTCGGGCTGCCGTACCGGGACGCCGCACCGGCCGGAATGATCGGGGCCTCCAACCACTTCGAGGTGGCGATCGCCACCGCGACCATTCTCTTTGGCCTCGGGTCGGGGGCTGCGCTTGCAACGGTAGTGGGGGTATTAATAGAGGTGCCGGTGATGCTGATGCTGGTCAACATCTGCCTGCGAACGCAGGGAATGTTTCG
>JBFFLM010000367.1:0-1461 GCA_041554835.1 Methanogenium sp. | reverse complement strand
GGGGTGGTGTGAGGGGGAAAGAAATGTCATGCCGGAGACGAGACGGCGATGAGATAGCCGCCGTCGACGGTCCCCGTGCCCCGGACCGACATGGGGTTGGCCCGTACATCGTAGTGGTTTGTCCAGAGCACCCCTTCGGCATCATAGCCGGTGGCAGAAAGCGCGGTCTCCCCGACATCCACCTGGAGATACCCTCCGCCGGGTGACGGGATCACCGCTCCGCCGGTATCCGGCACCTCCCGCAGCCCGGTTTCGGTGCCGTTCTCATCCAGGCTGAGGAGGTGGCCTGTGTACGCCGGGACGACCCTGCCGCCGAAGTCGGTAGGGAAGGTGGTCGTCCGGTACAGGATGGCATGCCCCGACCCGTTCTGCCAGACGCCGAGGAGGGTGCGGCCTCCGACCCGGAACCTCTTCTCCCACAGGACGGTGCCGTCTGCACCGAGGCGGACCGCGACCGGATGTATCGCATACCCCTCGCCTGCCTTTATCTGCCGCCCCTCCGTGCAGACGAGGACGCCGCCGTCCCCCGCGGGGGAAAGAAGAACGCGGGACGGTCCGCTCCCCAGGCTCGCGGGCGTAACGTCCCAGAGGACCGTGTCGTCCTCCGTCAGGCAGGCGACCCGGTTTGCCCAGGCGGCGACGACGGTGCCGTCATCCCGTGCCACCAGCGAGACGGGTGCCATGCCGAGACTCTCGGTCGTGAGGGAGGTTCTCCGGACGGTCGCTCCCGTGCTGTTGGTGCGGATAATCTCCGATGCCCCTGTTGCAATGAGGAACCCGCCGTCCGGTGCGGCGATGAGAGCCGATACGAGGGGAAATTCGGCGGTGATCGCCTTCTGCCGGGAGACGGTTCCCTCCCGGTCGATCAGGACCGGATGCACGGTGGTGTGATTCTGCCCGTACTCCGTTGTCGTGAGCGCGTAGCCGCCGGCGTATTCGGTGAGCACGTCCGCCCCGTCATAGGTGCCGATGTCCACCGTTCTCTCCCATGCCAAAACGCCCTCGGGGGAGAGTTTCAGCACCCGGATATCGGTCGGTGCCGGGGGCCCGTAGGCGACCACCGAGAATTCGCCGGCATGGGCGGAGGGGGGAAGGATGCCGGTGGATACCACGGCGTCCCCGAGAAGAGGCGGAAGGATGATGGCCGCGATGACGACCACAGCCACCGGGAGAAGAGGGGCAACCCCCTGTGCCCCGTCTCTCCGGATGAACGAGGCAAAGAGCCCCCCGGCGGCGGACGCCAGCAGGCCGGTGCCAAGGATGATGGCCAGCTGCGGCCAGGTCGCAAGAAAGGAGGAGAGGGAGGAGGGAGGATTCCCGTAGGGCGGCAGGAAGCGGACCACGGCCGCGGCGATGAGACCCGCGAGAGCGGCATGTAAAAGGATCGTCTTACGATTTCCGGCAGGAAGCACGAAGGCGATGCAGCACCCGGCGAAGAATAACACCAGCAGAAAGGATCCG
>JBFFLM010000366.1:0-1467 GCA_041554835.1 Methanogenium sp. | reverse complement strand
GAGGACGTCATTTCGGTGTTGCGGTTGAAGAGACCATCATGGAACAGTGATATGAAGAAAGTGGGAATTGTCGGCGGTACTGGTGCGATGGGAAGGTTTTTTGTCCCCGTCTTTACCCGTGCCGGGTTTGAGGTCGAGGTGTCGGGGAGAACGACGCCACGGACGAACAGGAACCTTGCGACGGATGTGGATATTCTCATCGTCTCGGTCCCTATCAGGGAGACGGTGAAGGTCATCGAAGAGATCGCTCCGTTTCTCTCTGCAGATCAGGTACTCTGTGACTTCACGTCACTAAAGGTCAGGCCGGTTGCGGCCATGCTGGGAACTCCTGCTCAGGTGCTCGGCCTGCACCCGATGTTCGGACCCGGCGTCGCCTCTCTTGCCGGACAGACGGTGATTGCGACACCTGCCCGGTGTGCGGCACCCGTCTGCACGGAGATTCTGGATGTATTCAGGAAGGAGGGGGCACGCGTGACGATCACCACTCCTGAAGAACACGACCGCATCATGGCGGTGATCCAGGGCCTGATGCATTTCTCGACCCTCGTCGTCGCAGAGACCATGCGCAGTGCCGGGTTCTCCCCGGTGGAGATGCAGCGGTTTACGAGCCCTGTCTACCGCATCGAGACTGGCATTGTGGGAAGAATCCTGGGACAGGAACCGGGCCTTTATGGGCCGATTCTCCAGGACAATCCGGAAGTGGCGGGGGTTGCGGCGACGTTTGTCAGAGCGTCCGAGCGGCTTGCGGCACTGGTGGAAGATGGTGATGCTGACGCGTTCAACGCATTCTTTAGTGCAAACCGGGAGTTCTTCCTGCCGGTCATTCACGAATGTACGGACGTTACCGACCGTCTGATTGCGGCACTGGTGGACTCATGAAGGCCGCTTGTCTCGGTCCCTATGGGACATTCAGCCACGAGATGGCGATGGAAATCTACGGTGACGACATTCTCCTTCTCCCGACGATTGGGGATGTCTTTGCTGCGGTCATCAACCAGGGCTGCCCCGGTATTGTGCCGGTTGAAAACAGCGATGCCGGGGCAGTGGGCCCCGTGATGGACTGCCTGCGGGAGTATCCCGTCTCCATTACCGGTGAGGGATACCTGCAGATCCATCATCACCTGGCAGCGAGAAATCCCTCCGGCCCCGTCACGGTCATATATGCTCATCCACAGGCCCATGACCAGTGCCGCCGGGTTCTCGAAACCCTCGGAGCGGAGATCATTCATACCAGCAGCAACAGTGCAAGCGCCCGGATGGCCGCGGAGTCCGTCGATGCGGCGGCGGTTACCACGGAGGCCGCCGCTGTACATGAGGGGCTTATTATCCTGCATGAGGACATCCAGAATTCCCGGACAAACACCACCCGGTTTATCCGCATCGAACGGTCGCCCGGACCGATGGTGGCAGAAGGAAAGTGCAGCCTTATCATCGACCCCGGGGAGGACCGTCCGGGTCTGCTGTATG
>JBFFLM010000365.1:0-1485 GCA_041554835.1 Methanogenium sp. | reverse complement strand
CCCAATGCCGGACGGTGACCTCGCCCTGCTGACCGCAGGGCACGGCGGCGCCCTTCAAGAGCGGTTCATCCGGAGTATCTGGTTTCTCACCGCGATCTTCGGGGTCCTGGCCGTCGTCTTCATCCTCGCCTTTCTCCTGAAAGACGGCCTTCCCGTCTTTGCAGGCGTCAGCCCCGCGGAGTTTCTCTTCGGGGAGACGTGGAACCCGACCGGCGCCTCCCCCTCGTACGGGACGATGCCGCTCTGGGTCGGCACCCTCCTCGTCACCCTCGGGGCGATGGCGATCGCAACCCCGCTCGGCATCGCGAGCGCCGTCTTCATCTCGGAGCTTGCCTCGCCGCGGGTCAGGAATGTGGTGAAGCCCGTCGTCGAACTGCTCGCCGGCATCCCGTCGGTCGTGTACGGCTTCTTCGGGCTTATCGTCCTCACCGACGTCATCCGGATTACCTTTGACATCCCCTCGGGCGAGACCTGGCTTGCGGGCTCCATCCTCCTTGCGGTGATGGCGCTGCCCACGATCATCAGCGTCGCGGAGGATGCCATCTCCGCCGTCCCCCGCGAATACCGTGAGGGATCCATGGGCCTCGGGGCGAACCACTGGCAGACGATTGCAAAGGTCATCGTCCCCTCGGCGCTCTCCGGCATCACCGCCGCCCTCATCCTCGGGATGGGCCGGGCCGTCGGCGAGACGATGGCGGTCCTCATGGTGACCGGCAACGCCGCGGTCATCCCCGACCCTCTCTGTGACGTCCTCTCCCCGGTCCGAACCCTCACCGGGACGCTCGGCATCGAGATGGGCGAGGTCGCGATCGGCTCGATGCACTACCATGCCCTCTTCGGCGTGGCGCTCCTCCTGCTCCTGATCACCCTCGCCGTCAACCTGGCGGCGATGGGCATCATGGGGCATATCCGGCGCTCGCAGGCAGGCGGGAACGGGCCGGGGAGGCTCTCCCTCCTCCTGCAGTCCTATGGCAGGGAGCTCCGCACCGCGGCGGCACTTTTCCTCCTCGTCGTCGTCGGCCTCGTCGCAGGGCCGCTTGCGGCCGTCCTCCTCGGCGCCCTCGCCCTCGGGGGATGGTACGCCGCCGCCCGCATCCCCCCCCCCCATGCCCAGCGGGCCGCCTTTGCGCTCATGTACGCGGCGATCGGCATCGTCGTCCTTGCGGTCGCGGTGATCCTCGGCGATATCCTGATCAAGGGGCTGCCGGCGATCTCCTGGGAGTTTCTCACCGAACCGCCCAGAAACCTCGGGCGGGAGGGCGGCATCTTCCCGGCGATCGTCGGTACGCTCTGCCTCGTCGCGGGCGCAATCGCCGTCGCCCTTCCCGTCGGGATGGGAGCCGCCATCTACCTCACCGAGTACACCCGCGAGGGGACGGCAACGAAGATCATCCGAAGCGGCGTCGACCTGTTGAACGGCACCCCCTCCATCGTCTTCGGCCTCTTCGGGTTCTCGTTTCTGGTCCTCTCGCTCGGGTTCGGGGT
>JBFFLM010000364.1:0-1491 GCA_041554835.1 Methanogenium sp. | reverse complement strand
GCATCTTCGGGATGTTCGACTTCCACTTCGATCTTCTTATACAGGGTTGCGGTGCGGGCCCGGGCGACGGCCTGTTCGATGGGGACGATCTGGAGGTGATTATCCTTGATGAGAACCTGGTCGGAGAGGCAGAACCGGTGGGGTTCACCGCCACCCAGCTGCACGGCCTTTTTATCGAAACTTCTGAGTCCGGGCGCCGTCTTTCGTGTCGCGGCGACCCGGACACGGGGGTTTGCCCGGGCCGCTGTCTCTGCTGCGCGGGAGGTTGCGGTGGCAATACCGCTCATACGACCCATCAGGTTGAGGACCGTCCGTTCCAGCAGAAGAATTGCTATTGTTTTCCCGGAAATCTCCATGATGGTCGTACCCGCCCCTATCCGGTCGCCGTCCTGGACGGCCCGTCGAACCGTGCACCCGAAATGCGTGAAGAGAAGGGATGCCTCCTCCACGCCGGCAACGGTACATGGCTGGCGAGTAATAAGTCGTGCATTGCATTCTCGTTCCGGTGGAATCAGTACTTCCGATGTGATGTCACCGAAGGGGGCGTCTTCCTCGATGAAGCTGAGAAGACGGTCGATTGTAGTCATACTTCTACCTCACTGCAAGCATGCGTTCGATGGGTACCCGTGCCCGTTCCATGATCTCGTCGGGGAGCACTACCTCGTAGGTATCGGTTCTCAGTGCCCTGAGTACCGACTTGAGGGTGGTCTTTTTCATATCCCTGCATATGGCTTCATCCTTTACATGAAACTCCCTGTCGGGGAAGAGCATACGTAACCGGTAGGCCATGTCGCGTTCGGTAAGAAGTGTCCACGACTCCGCATTCTCAGCCATTCGCACCATTCCCCCCGTGGATGCCACAAGGTCAGAGCCGTTTCGCACCTCGCGTGGGCATTCGGGATGGCATATGGTCACATCACCCCGGTCCGCGGCCTCGATGATGTCATCGCATGTGAAAAGCTCATGTACATAACAGTGCCCTCCCGGAGGAAGCGGAATGATGGTTTTTTCAGGAACCTTGGACCTGACATAGTCGGCAAGGTTTGAATCGGGGCCGAAGAGGATCGTCGTGGCCTCAAGGGACCGCACGACCTCAACCGCATTTGCAGACGTGCAGGTGATATCCGCCTCTGCCTTCGATGCGGCTGTGGAGTTGACATAGAGGACGACGGCCGCCCCGGGGTGATCCCTGCGTGCGGCAATGACCATTTCCGGAGTGAGATAATCGGCAAGCGGACAACCTGCATCCTTTTCGGGAATAAGAACGGTCTTTTTCGGATTCAGTATCTTTGCTGTCTCTGCCATGAACCGGACGCCACAGAAGACAATGACTTCCTCACGCGCTTCTTTTGCCCGGATTGCAAGTTCGAGACTGTCTCCGAGGATATCGGCAATGTCCTGTATTTCAGGTAGTTGGTAATTGTGCGCGAGAATTACCGCATTTCTGCGTTTTTTGAGTTCTTTAATTTCGCGAATGATCTCTTCGTTCAT
>JBFFLM010000363.1:0-1492 GCA_041554835.1 Methanogenium sp. | reverse complement strand
GTGAGAGGCCCTCTGTCTGCGGGGCTTCTCCATTCCGGGAAGGGGGAGGAAAGGGCAGGGCGGCCATACTGATTCCCGGTGTGCTTGAATTGCATCAACACTTCCCCTTTTCTATCAGCTCCACCGCATTCCAAGAAAGGGGCCATCCAAACGACTGCCTCCCCCTTCAGGGGGAGGAGGAGCCCGGCCGCAGGCCGGGCGGGGGAGAGGGTTCGGTACCGCCCGATCTTCATCCCCCTCGATCATGCATGGGCTCTGTAGTGAAAGTGACCCGGATGTCCCCCTCACCTCCTCGCAAGGGCCAATATCATCATATGGTTTATGGGAGGTTTATGGGAAGTCCTCCGGAAGAACGCGATGATCCTCCGGGATGAAATGCCGAGACCACGGAGATCCAAAAAATAAAAAGAATCGATGGGCCTGATGCGATTCGAACGCATGACCGTCCGGTTCTGAGCCGGACGCTCCACCACTAAGCTACAGGCCCGCAGATGTGCATCTACGAAAGGTGCATACTCCATATGACGCGAATCCGTAAAAAAAGTATCATACGGGGCGAATTCAGGCAGGGGGGAACGGGCCGGGATGCCGGGGGCGCCAACGGCCCCTGCGATGGGGATGCTGCGGCCGGGACGCGGTCCTGACGGCACCGTTCTTTCGTCCCCCGGCCGTCCTTCCACTTTTTCCCGCTTTTTTCCTGAAAAGTTATTTCTTCGCACCCGTTCTACCGTCGTCGGCGCCGACGATGTGGTTGATCACGTGTTCGCAGATGTCGGTGGAGTAGTCGCCGACGCGGCGCAGGGAGTCCGAGATGTAGACGAGGTGGATGGCGCAGGCCGCATCGTACGAGAGGGCCCGGCTGCTGATCTCCCTGCAGCGCCGTTCCAGTGCCGTCCGGTGGCCGATGGTGTCGTTTGCCCGTTCGATGTCGGAGGAGAAGAATGCCGCAAGCGCCGACTGGAAGACGGCGATGGCGTCGCTGCCCGCCCGTTCGATCTCCCCCAGTTCCTCCTCGTCGATGGGCACGTCGGCCAGTTCAATAGCATTGCGGGCGATCTTCGTCGCATGATCGGCGATGCGTTCGATCACCTTTGCCATCTGGACATAGCCGGAGGCGGTCGCGACCGGGATGCCCATCTTCCGGGAGAGGTTGACATCCGAGAAGATCAGGTTCACCTGGCGGGCGACGAGCCAGTGGAGGCGGTCGACATCCCCGTCGCGTTCGATGACATTGCGGGCAAGGTCGATGTCCTTTGACCGGAGGGCGGCGATGGCATCCTCGGCCATCTTGGTGACGATCACTCCCATCCGGCGGATGGTGTTGTCGAGCGGCATCTCCGACGGGTTTAACAGGTCCTTGACCAGGATCTCCGTGTCCGTCTCCTCGACGACCTCCTGCCCGATGGACATCGCGGTGAAATGCCGCACCTGCTCGATGATGTCTGCCGGAAGGCGTGCCCCGGACTTCACCTTGATCTCCGTAAACCCGGAG
>JBFFLM010000362.1:0-1502 GCA_041554835.1 Methanogenium sp. | reverse complement strand
CACCGACACCTGACGCCCTCTCGGTTTCCTGTGCGGGAACCGAGATGGACCTGCTTGAGGAACATACGGCGGACCCGGCCACCCAGAAGCATGTTCCGATGGTCGAGAAGGCTGAGGGCGGCATCAAAGTAAAAGTCGGCTCCACCGCACATCCGATGGAGGAGGAGCACTACATCATGTGGATTGCTGTTCAGAAAGGACGCAATGTAATGATCCACTATCTCAAACCGGGCGATGCACCCGAGGCATTCTTCCCCGGTGTTGATACCGATGTGAAGGCATTTGAGTGCTGCAACATCCACAACCTCTGGGTAAACAAATAACCCTTTCCAATTTTCATTTTTGTAATTCCTGCATTTGGCAATACAAAAAGGATAAGATACCTTCACCAATACCTGTAGTTAGGTTATGAATCGCCTCCAGCAGTACCTGGTCGTCACGGGTGATATCGGTGAGATCCTCAGGTACATCAGTGCAGGAACATGCATTCCGCTCATCGTGGCAGTGATCTTCGGGGAGTTGGACATGATCATGCCGATGGTCACTGTCCCTGTTGCCCTCTTCTGCATTGGTTCGCTCTTTCTCGAATTGCCGCGTCGTCAAAAGGATCCCAAACTATCGCAGGCATTCTTTGCCGTGGCGGCAATCTGGATCATCTGTGCGCTGGTGGGAGCGCTTCCGTTTGTCTTCGGTGCGGGGATGCCGTATCTGGATGCGGTCTTTGAGGCGATGTCGGGGTGGACGGATACGGGAATGACAATGTCGCGCAATGTCGATGCCCTGCCCGAGACCCTCATCTTCTGGCGGACGCTCATGGAATGGTTCGGGGGTATCGGCATTGTGGCATTCAGCGTGGCGCTTCTGAACCGCTCCTCCGTCTCTTCCCTGCGCCTCTACAGTTCTGAGCGGATGGAGGGAAAGAAGGATGCCTATTTCCCGAGTGCGGTGGAGCAGGGAAAAAATATCTGGAAGATTTACCTGGCACTGACCGTGGGTGGCACCCTTCTTATCTATCTCTCCGGGGTGACGCTGTGGGATGCGCTCAATATCGCGATGACGGCCATCTCGACCGGCGGGTTTACCATCCACAGCGGAGGGATTGGCTATTATAATAACCGCCTCCTCGAACTGTTCATCATCCCGGTGATGATCGCAGGGGCCCTGCCGTTCAAACTCTACTTCCTGCTCCACCGGACACATAAGTTCAAGATATTCGAGGATGATCAGGCAAAGCTGCTCATTGCGATAATCCTTGCGGGATTTGTCCTGATTACCGCCGATCTGTTGGCTTTCAATAATATGGACCCGTTCTCTGCGGTCGTCAACGGGCTCTTCATGGCCTCCGCTGCAGCCACGAGTACCGGGTTCCAGACCGCCGACATTTCCCTCTGGGCGCCCGTGTCCGTGCTTATTCTCACGATGATGGTCTTTGTCGGCGGCTCAAGCGGAAGTACGGCTGGAGGGGTCAAGCTCTCCCGTGTCATGATAGGTTTCAAGGGCAT
>JBFFLM010000361.1:0-1531 GCA_041554835.1 Methanogenium sp. | reverse complement strand
TGGAGAAGGGAGAAGGCGACGAGGAAGAGAAGGATCACCACGAGGAGCGGGATGACAATGCGGGATATCCGCTCAAGCCCCTGCCGCACCCCCGACCGCACGGTGGCATAGACGATCAGCCCGGAGAGGAAGAAGAAGATGAGCGGATAGAAGGAGCTCGTGAAGGCATCGAAGTCCACCGGGCGCTGGAGGGCGAAGAAGAGGGCATAGGCAAGCACCCAGCTCGTCACCACGAGGTAGTAGCTGAGGATGAGGCTGACGATGACCACGATGGCGACACCTGCGGTGAAGAACCGCCTCCCGATGGCCCGGAAGGCCGGGCCGACCGAGGTCTGGAGGTGACGGCCGACGGCCAGTTCGAGCATCATCAGGGGAACGCCGAAGAGGAAGACGGAGATGAGGTAGGGAAGGAGGAATGCACCGCCGCCGTTTGCCCCCACGATGTAGGGGAACCGCCAGATGTTGCCTATCCCCACCGCAGAGCCGATGCTCGCGAGGATGAATCCCAGCCCTGTCGACCACCGTTCCCGCGCCATTCCACCGTCTTCTCCCGGCAGGGACTATCGCGGGGATATTCTTATAGGTATGCCTCCCGCTGCACGGCCGGTGGCGGGGAGCGTCCGCAACAACGATGCATCCACGACCCTTCCCTCCTCGCGGGCGGGTCTTTGCAGACCGGACGAAATGGTCGCATCCGGAAAAAATAGGGAGAGGGGGGTCAGCTACCCCGTTCCACGACGAAGGTCACTTTTACCACGGCGCGATACTCGACGATTTTGTCGCCGTCCACCTTGGCGGTGCACTCCTTCAGGTAGACCCCTTTGATGTCGTGGACGGATTTTGCCGCCTCTTTTACGGCATTGGCGGCGGCATCCTCCCACCCCTTCGGGGAACTGCCGATCAGTTCAAGGACCTTTGCCACGTGGGCTTCGCCTGCTTCATACATGTTACATTCCTCCAAGCACCCCATAGGGCAGACCTTCCTCATGATGGTTTCGGCGGGGAGGGGCCGCAGGAGAGGAAGTGACAGACCCGTGCCAGACCGAGTGGCTGCCGGAAGAGGAGAAGTGAGCCGGGCGGAGACGAGGGGTATTCTCACGCCCGACCAATCATGGATGAACCCGGTTCAATTGTTCGCGGTGAAGATCTCCCTGCGGTGGAAGAGGTAAATCGCCATGATGATGATCCCGCCGACAAGTGTTGCCGCACCCCATGTCAGCGGCCGCCACACGACGATGTTGCCAAAGAGCGTCTCCTTTTCGAACTTTTCCCCGGCATGGATGTCCTGTGCGTCACAGTACATGGCGACGGCACTGATGACCATGAAGAGAACCAGGAACTCCCGCTCGTAGACGACGGGAAAGAGCCAGGCCACCGCGATGAGGATGAGAAGCATGTTCTCCTTATAGTCGCGCCGGACACCCACCGGAGCATCGGGCTCCGGCTCTGGCACTGCTTTTGGTCCGGTATTTCTCCACGCATTCCCCGCATCCGTCTCCGTCTTTCGGCACCCGGACGACCTGAAGGCATC
>JBFFLM010000360.1:0-1534 GCA_041554835.1 Methanogenium sp. | reverse complement strand
GTGCAATTGAGACGATTCCCCTTCTTTGGGAGGTTGATCCCGGTGTCTGTGCCATTGTGACCAGCGGACTGGCGGGCGACATGAACGAAAATTCCCTCCTTGAGATGGGGTTTGCCGGAGTTCTCAAAAAGCCGTACAGGATGTACGACCTCAGAGAGATCCTTGAAACTTCGAGAAAAAACTGATTATAGCGGATTATTCTGTTTCCTGCCTCTGCACCGCCGCTGCCCAGATGCACTGGCCTGCCGATATGCACCCGTCCCCGAGCGGGTATTCCCTGCTGATAAGCGGGGTGAGTCCCTCGTTTCTGATATGTGCTAAAATCGTCTCCCTTATGGCATGATTATATGCAACGCCGCCCGAGACGGCAACACGGTCGATATCTTCCTCGTGTGCTGCGGCGACCGCCATCTCTGCGATCCCGGTTGCCAGTGTCGCCTGGAAGGATGCAGCAAGATCCTCAATGCTCCGGGTGCCCATTGCATCCCTGGCCTTTTTCATGATGGCGCTGGTGCGCAGAACCAGCATCCCGTCCTCCTCATAGAATTCCCTCTCCCAGGTGGTTGCAGATCCGCGGTATGCCACGGCTTCGAGGACCTGTGCCGGCTCGCCGTCAAAGGTCTTCTCCCTGCAGATGCCGAGGAGTGCCGCGGCGGCATCGAGTACCCGGCCGGTGCTGCTGGTAAGGCTGACATTAAATCCGCGATCCACCTGCCGGGCCAGGAGGTCTCTCTCCATTACGTTCCATCCTCTCCCCTCAAGAAGATCAAGAGTGGTATCATCCGGCAAAATGCCGTAGAGCATCCGTTCGGGGAAGCGTGTGGCGATATCGCCTCCCGGCATAAGGACTGATTCGAGGTGTCCGGTCCGGCGCAGGTCAGGCACCTGTCCGGCAAAGATCTCCCCGCCCCAGATGGTCCCGTCATCGCCGTACCCGACCCCGTCGATGGCGATGCCGATGCAGGGCTCCTCCGTAGTCGCCGCAATATGGGCCCGGTGGTGCTGGACCGCCACCAGGCGGCCCCCGGTCTCCGCGGCGAGCTCCCGTGCATATCTCGTCGAGAGGAACTGTGGGTGGAGGTCATGGGCGATGATGTCGCAGGATGCGCCGGTAAACGTGCGGATCGTCTCCACCGTCTCCTTCAGGTAGGCGAGGGTTGCAGGATTTCGCACGTTTCCCACGTGGGGGGAGGTGATCAGAAAACCGCCCTGGTAGAGCGATACGTTGGCATTGATCTCGGGGCCAACGCCGAGGATCGTCGCATTGCCCAGGCTGTAACGTACGCGTTTCGGGGCAAGGCCGCGGGAGAGACGGATAATATAGCCGTCCCGAACGACAGAATCGTCGCACCGGTTCTCTATGCGGCGGTTATGGGTGAGGTAGTAATCGATATGGGTTCCCAGCCGGGCAAACGCCGTCTTGGTCGTGGTCATCATCGGTTCGCCCGGTTCATTGGCACTCGTCATGATGAGCATCCGTGCCCTGAGATGCCGAAAGAGGAGGTGGTGGAGAGCCGTGTAGGGCAGCATGCAT
>JBFFLM010000359.1:0-1566 GCA_041554835.1 Methanogenium sp. | reverse complement strand
GATGCGCAGGTCGCGGGCAAAGATCTGCATGACGTATTTCTCGTCAAGTTCCCGGTAATCGTCCCGTAATTTCATTTTTGTATCCTTTTCGTTTTTCGGGTGTGGTGAGTATCCGCTCATTCGTATTCGATTGTTGCCGGGGGTTTGGGGGTGATATCGTAGACGACCCGTGCAACGCCGGGGATTTCTGCCGTGATTCGTGATGCGATCCGGTGCATCGTCTCCCAGGGAAGTTCGACGGGTTCGGCGGTCATTGCATCACGGGAATAGACCGCGCGGACCGCGACGATCCACCCATGGAGCCGGATGTCCCCCTTGACACCGGTTCCCAGACCGAGGACGGCGGCAAAACACTGCCAGGGCATGAACTGCTCCACGAGCTCTTCCTCGGCGATGGCGTTTGCCTCGCGGACGACGGCGATCTTATCGGGGGTCACCTCCCCCAGACAGCGGACCGCAAGGCCCGGTCCTGGAAATGGCATACGGTGCTGGATCTCCGCCGGCATTTCGAGGGCGCCTGCCACCTCACGGACTTCATCCTTGTAGAGGTCGACGAGGGGTTCGATGACGCCCTTAAAGTCGATGTCGAGGGGGAGGCCGCCTACGTTGTGATGGCTTTTTATGCCCCCTTCACTCTCGATGATGTCCGGGTAGATGGTTCCCTGCAGGAGGTAGGAGGCACCCGTTGCCAGGGCCTCACGTTCGAAGATCCTGATGAACTTCTCACCGATGATCTTTCGTTTCTCTTCCGGGTCGGTTACACCAGTGAGCGCTGCAAAAAACTCGTCGCCTGCTTCAACCATCTTCAGGTTGATGTCCGAGAAGAGTTCGCAGATGCGCTTGCTCTCTCCCTTGCGCATCAGGCCGGTATCCACGTAGATGGGGATCAGCCGGTCGCCGATGGCGCGTTTTGCCAGTTCTGCACAGACCGAGCTGTCCACCCCGCCAGAGAGTGCCATGACAACTTTCTCGTCTCCTGCCTCCCTGCGGATTGCCTCGATTGCCTCTTCGATAAATTTCTCTGCCTTAACCATGGTATCACCTGTTTTCCTGTTGCTGTGCCTTCATTTCACGGCAGGCCCTGACAAATCCTACATAGGGGGGTGAGGGCCGGGTAGGGGTTGATTTGAATTCCGGGTGGAACTGCGTTGCAAGGAAGAATACACCATCCTTAAGTTCACAGGATTCCATCCGTCTTCCGCAGGTGCCTGAGAATACCAGCCCTGCTTCTTCAAGCTGTTCGATGTACTCGGGGTTGACCTCGTAGCGGTGCCGGTGACGCTCTATGATGTTCTCGCTGCCGTAGAGTGTATGGATGCGGCTTCCCTTTTTGAGAAGAACATCGCAGTCCCCGAGGCGCATCGTGCCGCCCAGATCCTCAACCTCCTCCTGTTCGGGGAGAATGGCGATGACATGTGAACCGGGTCCCATCTCTTCGCTCGTTGCATCGGGGATGCCCGCCACGTGCCGGGCGAATTCGATGACAGCAAGCTGGAACCCGAGGCAGAGGCCCAGGTAGGGTTTACCCTGACTCCGGGCGTACTCGATGGCGCGGATCTTGCCCTC
>JBFFLM010000358.1:0-1588 GCA_041554835.1 Methanogenium sp. | reverse complement strand
ACGATATAGCCGCCGTCATCGGTCTGCTGGACGGAGTAGGCCTCATCATCGTTCGACCCTCCGAGGCACTGCTGCCACATGATCTCCGGCGAATCTGCCGCAGATACCGTATCCGCCATAAAACCGCACGCAAGCACAAGCACGAATACCAAAAAAATGTGATGATTCTGAAGGGTCGTCGGGTTGAATCTGAAAAAAAAGGTTGATTGATGTATCATTAACGTCGTACACTCTCATGTCTAATTTACTATATTAAATTTTTCAAGATAATATGAGATAAATAAATTTCATTCCACATTCTGCCGGTTACCTAACTTGATAAGCAGATCCTATCAGTTTTATATGAGCATGAACATCAGGCCTTCCAGACCTCTTCCTGAATTTCTCATGCAAAATCACCTACATTCGAATAACTATCATGTATCGGATAGTATGCATAGTAATTTTTCAATATGGTTTACAATGAGAAAATTGGCGAAAGATATCCAGAGAGACCCAATAATTCAGATGAGAAACGAGTGACTGAATCAACCAATTTCATTTCAAATCAGTGTTCACCCCACCCCCAGCCACTGCACCACCCAGGCCGCAAAAGCCCCCACAACTCCGCTCACCCCCGCGACGATCCCGCCCGTCCGCCTCTCGGCACCGGCCCGCTCCGCACGCCACCGCTCCAGCGATCGAAGCCGCATCTCGAAGTCCTCATCTCGTGCATCCATCTCCTTCAGGGTCCGGCATATCCACTTCACGTCGCGGTGCGTCTCGATGATCGTCTCCGTCAGGTCGCCCCGCATCGCTTTTTGCCCGTTGTCTCGCATGATCCCTCTCCAGGTATCTCTCCCGTCCTCTCTCATTTCCTCCTCCGAGGATCTCGCACATGCTCGCTCATATCCCTCAAAATCTCCCCGATTGCTCTCGAATGTCTGTATGAACTATCCGCGGTAAAGGCAGATTAATATTACTTATAGTCATATTTAGTATTGTCAGTCATACAACCCCGGGGCCATGGCTGGCAGGAGAATGCTATCAACCATGGCAGACTTTGTTCAGACCACCTACACCAAGAGTGCCGTCCGGGAGCTTGCCGCTCCCATCGCTGACATCGGCACGTTCGACGGCATCGTTTCCGCCGTCATCGACGACAACCCGTTCGGGTGCACGTCGTACACCTACCAGGGCGCCACCGTCGCCGGCGTCATCCGCTCCCAGGAGCGCTATGACGCAAAAGTCGTCTACGAAGACACCGAGCTCGAGCAGGTCGGCGACATCTCGGCCCAGGTCGAGACCGTGACCGCCTTCGGGGCCGCCGCGACCGAGATCATGGGAAATGCGGCCCTCGCCGCAGCCATCGGCGGGACCCCCTCCCGCGACGCCGCAAAGGACACCTTCTACTGCAAGCTGAAGTGCCACGACCCCTCAGGCGAGGTCTACTACGTGACCTTCAGCCGCGACAAGGTCCGGGTTTCCTCCTACGAGAGCGACGCGATCGTCGCCGCCGTCGAGACCTGGGCCGACACCGTGGCCGAGCTTGCGTGAGCGGGCGACGAGCCTGCTTTTAGCGGGCTACGCGGATTGGAATTGCCATATT
>JBFFLM010000357.1:0-1597 GCA_041554835.1 Methanogenium sp. | reverse complement strand
CTTTGCAACGGCGAACACGGCGCTCCTGATGCTCCTTGCCTCGTCGCGCATCCTCTACGGCATGGCGGCAAAGGGACGCATCCCGGAGATCCTTTCGTGGGTGCATCCGGGGAGGCGGACCCCGTGGGCGGCGATTGCCCTCTGCTGCGCCGCATCGGTGCTCTTTCTTCTGCCGGGCAACATCCGCGACGTCGCCCTGATTGCCAACTTCACCCTCTTCGTGACGTTCGCCGTCATCAACGCCGCCGTGATTTCGCTCCGGTTCAGCCGGCCCGACGCACGACGTCTCTACCGCGTCCCCGGCACGGTGGGCAAGGTGCCCGTCCCGGCCCTTCTCGGGATTCTCACCTGCGTCTTCTTTTTGTTCCAGATCGGCACCACGATTCTTCTCATCGGCGCCGGGCTTGTGGTAGTGGCGCTTGTCATCGGGTGGGTGACGAGGGAGAAGCATTTGGGGACGGCGTGAGGGTCCGATGAGAGAAGCAGGCGGGTGTCGGAGGCCATAGTTCTCTTATTTTTCGCTGGTCCTCACTCAGATCAGAATACCTCAAAACAGAGCGGTCCAGGGAGAACAAGCGTAGTTGTGCCGGGATGACCACAAACTAAATGCAAACCCAACAGTACAATGATATATGGAAACCAATCCAATTTTTACGATTTTTGAATCGTTTCCCAGGCAGGGGCCGGGGGATGATGAGCACACGGAAAAGGCATTTTCCATCATCGCAGAACCGCCCGAAGGGGGTGGTGAGATCCTTGATGTCGGGTGCGGGAAGGGTGTACAGACGATGGCCCTTGCCCGCCTGTGCCCGTCCTGCAGGATAATTGCGACGGATATACACCAGCCGTTCCTCGATGCGGTGGATGAAAAAATTGCAGCCGGAGGTTTTTCCGGAAGAATCAAAACGGTCCGTGCATCCATGGACGATCTTCCCTTTGAAGAGGAGTCGTTCGACATCATATGGGCTGAAGGATGTTCATTCATCATGGGCTTTGAAAATGCCGTGCGATACTGGAAAAAATTCCTGAAACCGGGCGGATATATGATGATATCCGATCTGTTCTGGTTCACGGAAAGCCCGTCGCCGGAGGCACGGGAGTTCTTCGCAGAAATCGATCCCACGATGGCAACAGAGGAGGCCGGATTTGAGACCATCCGGAATGCAGGATTCGAACATGCCGGATCCTTCAGGCTTCCTCCACGAGTCTGGGAAGAGAGCTACTATGGGAAAGTGGAAGAGAAGTTGGGATACCTTATGGAGAAGTTCAAAGACGATGAAGTCGCCCTTGTGATTCTCGAAGGGCTGAAAAAACAGGTTGAAATATTCGATACATACCATGCAGAATACGGCTATACCTATAATGTAATGAGAAAACCATTGTGAAGAATATCAGATAAAAAGCACTTCTCTTTTTTCCACGTCGGCCCGATCTCCCGCAGTGACTAAAAGGAATTAAAATACCTAAACACCCTACACTATAGACGAGCGAGGGTAGCCAAGTGGTCAACGGCGGTGGACTCAAGATCCACTCACGCAGGTGTTCGCGGGTTCGACTCCCTCCCCTCGCATAAAATGAGATTTTCAATTAAAGCTAT
>JBFFLM010000356.1:0-1602 GCA_041554835.1 Methanogenium sp. | reverse complement strand
GGGACGGATTCGTAGTTGTAGGCAAACGCGGTCAGGAACATGTTCACCCCTTCGCTGCCCATGTTCTGGGAATACCCGCCCGACGCGTCAACGAGTGTGGTGACTTGTACGCCGAGGATGTTGGGCATTCCTTTTGCACTGACCTCCACATGCACCGGGTCGAACACGGGGTCTTCCCGGATGATGATCGGTTCGGTGACGAGCCAGGTCCCTTCGGTTGCCGTCGGCTGCACTGGTGACGGGAGCGGTGTCGCGGGGGTATCGTTTCCGTCAAGACACCCGCAGGCAGAGACCAGGGCGACGGCCGCGACCCCCAGTATTAGGAGGAATATCCGTGTATTTTCCATGACAGGAGATTTACGTTCTCCTATATAGGTCCATCACCCCACGCCGCCCTTTGGCGGGTTCAATACCTTTATCTCCCATATTCCACAAATTTACCTGTTGAACTATGACATCCGGCGAATATCCAACGGCAAAGGTCAACGGGAAGGACATTCCCTACGATCCCGATGTGCTCCGAAAAGTTCAGGAGCATCCCTGCTACAGTGAAAAGGCATGCCACACCTTCGGCAGGATGCACCTGCCGGTTGCCCCAAAATGCAATATCCAGTGCAATTACTGTGTCCGTGATTTTGACTGCGTCAACGAGAGCAGACCCGGTGTCTGCAGCGAAGTCCTCTCCCCCCAGCGGGCAATAGAACTGGTGAGAGAGGTCCTCGCAAAATACTCCTATATCAAGGTTATCGGGATTGCGGGTCCTGGCGAACCCCTTGCAAATGAGGAGACATTCGAGACGCTGCGCCTCCTCAAAGAGGAGTTCCCGGTGCCTATCAAGTGCCTCTCCACGAACGGGCTGGTGCTGCCGGAAAAGATCGACCTTCTCGAAAAATATGATGTCGGCAACCTGACCGTCACCTTAAACGGGATCGACCCCGCCATCACGGAGAAGATCTATTCGTTCGTCGAGTGGGAAGGGAAGAAACTGCACGGGCGTGAGGCCGCTGAGAAACTTCTCGAACAGCAGCTCAAAGGCATCGAGATGGCGGTCGAGCGCAAGATGCTCGTCAAAATCAACACGGTCGTCGTCCCCGGAATCAATGACGATCATATCGTGGATATCGCAAAGAGGATGGGAGAGATGGGGGTCTATACCTACAATCTCATTCCGGTGATTCCGCAGTACAAGTTCGCGGACATCATCCCCCCGACGCCGGCCCGCAAGCGTGAACTGCACGATGCCTGCGCCCCCTACATACGCCAGATGAGGCACTGCGCCCGGTGCCGGGCGGATGCCATCGGACTTCTGGGAAAGGACGTTCAGAAGGAAGTGTATCGCAGCGGATGTGACGGCTGCAAAAACGATTAATTTTTAATTTTTAATTTTTTTATTTTCCTGCGATACTTGGGAGCGAGCGTGCAGTCCGATCATCCGGATAACACGCACGAAGCAGTGGTATACGGAGCATATTGGAAGACATTGGCCATCTAATCCCCGTCATCATGAAGGGAAGGGGTGTCTCCATCACGGTCGGCGGTGTTTGTTGTTGCGCCGACCTCATCCTTTACCCAGTCCCATTGGGATGCCGCCGCAAGCACTGC
>JBFFLM010000355.1:0-1615 GCA_041554835.1 Methanogenium sp. | reverse complement strand
GCCCAGCTGCGCGATGCAGAGGCCGACGGTAATGATGGGCGAGGAGGAGGTGTAGAACCTGGGCCAGGCGCCCGGGAAATCGTCTTTGCGCCAAAGCAGCTTGCCGTTCGCGGCAGCGAGGGGAAGATGCACTGGTAGTCGATGATCATCGCCTCGAGGGCACCGGTGGTGATCACAAGCTCCTGGTTGAAGTGGTTGCCCGCCATCGGGACCCCTTTTCGCATCAGGAGTTCATTGCCCGTGCAGCAGAGGCCGACGAGGTTGACGCCTTTTGCCCCCATCTTCTCCGCAAGCGCCTGGACTTCGGGATCCTCCGAGGCCCTGACAATCACCTCCGAGAGCATCGGGTTGTGGCCGTGCAGCGAGACATTGACGTAGTCCTCCTTCAGGACACCGAGGTTCACCTTCGACTGGTTGATCGTTGGCGTACCGAAGAGGACGTCGGATATCTCCGTGCCCATCATCGAGCCGCCCCACCCGTCGCCGAGGGCCGTCCGCAGGCCGTGCAGGAGGATATTCACGTAGCTTGCCCCGACCCCCATGTGGACCCGGTGCATGGACTCAACGATCTCCCGGTCGACGCTCCGCGGCCGGATGCCCGCGGCTTCCCAGATGGCCTGTGTCTGTTCGGGTGCACGTTTTGAAAAGCAGATCTCGTTTTTGACCGTCCCGAACTCCTCGAGAAGGCCGAGGCCCACATCAACCGCGACGTCCTCGTCGCTTCTCCCCTCCGTCGCAACACCAAGTTCGCCTGCGATACGCCTGAGCTTTGCCGGATCGGAGATCTCATACCCCAGGGCGGTTCCCTTCCCGGTCTTGTACAGCGTCTCGACAATGTCGCGGCCGTGGTCCGAGTGTGCCGCGGCTCCCGTCGCGATGGTGTCGAGCAGGTTTCTGGCAACGACGAGGTCCCTGTCCGCACCGCAGACCCCCCGTTCACGGTTATGTTCCGGGATGATCCGGCACGGTCCCATCGCACAGCGGCTGCAGGAAAGACCGCTCTCACAGTACGTGCACTGGGGCTGCTGCATCTCGTACCGGTCCCACACCGTCTCGATGCCCTCCCGGAGGGTATGCCGGAGCATCTCCTGTGCCAGTTCGTCGATCGTCCGTTCCTGAACCTTCTGCTCAATGAGTTTTGGGTCCATGAGGCTCATTCGTGCCCGATCTATCTCGCAGGTCTCAAGTTTTTTTTCGACCAGCACCGGTTTTGGTTTCTCGTCCATCCAAATCACCTTGCTCCATCCTGCCGATGGAGTCCCTAATGGTGCAGATGGACGACATTGCATATAGCTATTTTCCAGAACGCGCTGAAAGGAGCGGACCACGCGGGAAATGGTGTGGAGAAGCGGCCGTACCGGTTCTCCTCACTGCTTCGTATACGCCCGGTACACCGGACGCACCGCACATAGCAGCGACAGGATAAGATACCAGTACCACTGGAACGCGAGGAGCGCAGGGAGATGGATCCAAGAAAGAGAGTGAAAAGAAGACCGACGCCTTCACACACCCCAGATCCCACACATCCGGATTCTTTATTTTTTTATATTGCATAGGTTTGAAATCCCATTGAAGACCCTTTGACCGCGCAACGGATATTTGCATCATTTACCAT
>JBFFLM010000354.1:0-1625 GCA_041554835.1 Methanogenium sp. | reverse complement strand
TTCGACAATTCTGCAAGATGTATCACCACATCAAAATATCGCAGCATTTCGGGCGTGACACGACGGACATCACCACATATCGTCGATGGAGTGCGACCAATGAATGAAGGATCAGTAAACAGCCAACCGCGTCGGTAATACCCCGTATCAAAACCAACGACCTCGTGGCCATCCTGAAGAAGTATCACCCGGTCTATATCAACACCCACTTCAACCACCCGCGGGAGCTCACCGCCTCATCCCGGGAAGCACTGAAGAGACTTGCCGATGGGGGCATTCCTCTCGGGAACCAGACGGTGCTCCTTGCCGGCGTCAATGACTGTCCGCGAATCATGAAGAGTCTGGTGCACAAACTCGTCCAGAACAGGGTGCGGCCCTACTACCTCTACCAATGCGACCTCTCGGAGGGGCTTGCCCATTTCCGGACCCCCGTCGGGAAGGGGATTGAGATCATCGAAAGTCTCATCGGGCACACCAGCGGATTTGCTGTGCCCACCTATGTTATCGACGCCCCGGGTGGGGCAGGCAAGATCCCCGTCATGCCCAATTATCTGATCTCCTGGTCGACCAATAAGGTGGTCCTGCGCAATTACGAAGGGGTCATCTCGACCTACCGGGAACCGGACTGTTATCGCAATGTCTTCTGCGACCGGAAGTGTGAGAAATGCACCCTGCAGCTGAAGCTGGACGATGCGGACGAATCGGAGGCGGTGGGGATAGCAAAGCTGCTCAGCGACTATAACGAGACGATTCTCCTCGTCCCGCAGGACAATGAACGGATGGACCGCAGGGATGACGACTGACTGCATCACCACGATCGGGTCGTCGGTGATCCAGCACGGCCCGCTCAACAACCGCATCTACCTGATGAAACTTGCCCGACCTGATGCCCCTTCAATCGTCCCGAAACTTGACGACCTTGCATCTGCGCAAGGATACTCGAAGATCTTCGCGAAGGTTCGCGCCTCTTTTGTCAAGGAATTTCTGGCGGCCGGGTACCGTATCGAGGCGCGGGTCCCCGGCTTTTTCCATGGCGTCGAGGAGGGCGTTTTTCTGGCGAAGTATTTCAGTCAGGACCGCCGGGAGGCCGCGGGCCCCCCGATAGAAGAGGTGGTAGCCGATGCCCTCGCACGTGCCGGAGCGCCCGGCGGCGCAAAGCATGCTCCTGAATGGGAGATCGCTGAAGCGGCCCCTGTCGATGCGAAGTGCCTTGCAGCGCTGTACGGACAGGTCTTCGAGACCTATCCCTTTCCTATAACCAACCCTCACTATATCCGGGAGACGATGGCCGATAATGTCAGGTATTTTATGGTGAGGCAGGAAGGAACCCTGATCGGGGCCTCGTCTGCAGAGATGGACCTGCCGTCGGGGAATGCCGAGATGACGGATTTTGCCATTCTTCCCGCATACCGTGGACGGGGGATATCGTCGTCCCTTCTCCGGCATATGGAACGAGCGATGGAACAGGAGGGGATACGCACTGCCTATACCATTGCCCGTGCCGGGTACCCCCCGGTCAATATCCTCTTTGCGCGGTCCGGCTATCGCTTTGGGGGGACACTTGTCAATAATACCAGCATCTGCGGCTCCTTTGAGAGCATGAACGTCTGGTACAGGCCGCTCGC
>JBFFLM010000353.1:0-1633 GCA_041554835.1 Methanogenium sp. | reverse complement strand
CCGCCGGTGTCGACCGCCGCCATCGAGCAGTACATCGTGCTTGCGACGAACGGGGAGCGGGCCGACCACGCCCTCGGCCACCTGCAGTGGGACGCGGACCTTGCCGCCGTCGCCCGGTCGCACAGCGAGGATATGGCGGCGTACGGCTACTTTGACCACGTCAACCTCCGGGGAGAGGACCCGACGGACCGGGCGGTGCGGCTGGAGTACCCGGTCATAAAGAGCCTCGGCGGGGGACGGATTTCGACCGGCATCGGCGAGAACATCGGGATGATGCCGACGGGCAATGTCGCGGACTACGGCTATGTCGACGAGGATGCGAAGGCCGTCGCCGAGGCGATGGTGGCGATGTGGATGGCAAGCCCCGGCCACCGGGAGAACATCCTCGAGCCGGGCTTTGATCGCATCGGCGTCGGCGTCGCCTATGACGGGACGTCCTATATCGCGACACAGGACTTCTGGTAAGGCGAAACGACGGATTATTTTTTTAAGGGTGGTGGAACAGGACCGGAGGAGAGGTCTATGGAGCCTGTTCGTCCGCCGTGTCCGTCGGGGCCTTGCCCTCCTCGATCACCCGGACGAGGTTCTCCATCACCGCATCGACCTTTGTCCAGGTAGGGTCGTCCGGGGCGGTTCCGGGTCCGCGGATGAGGTACGGCCGCCCCTCGTCGGCCGCCTTCCTGATTTCGGGGTCGACGGGGATTTCGCCGAGGAAGGGGACGCCCATCTCCGCCGCGGCCCGCCTGCCGCCGCCGGAGCCGAAGAGGTCGATATTCTTGCCGCAGTGGGGGCAGACCATGCCGCTCATGTTCTCGATGATGCCTATCACCGGGAGATCGATCGTCCGGGCGAAGGTGATCGCTTTTTTGATGTCGAGGACGGCGACGTCCTGCGGGGTGGTGACGATGACGGCTCCCGCGATGTTCGGGGCGAGCTGGGCGACGGTGAGCGCCTCGTCCCCCGTCCCCGGCGGGAGGTCGACGACGAGGTAGTCGAGCTCGCCCCAGTCGACGTCCTCCAGAAACTGCCTAATCACGCCCGCCTTCATCGGCCCCCGCCAGATGACCGCGCTCGACTCCTCGGGGAGGAGGAAGGCGATCGAGACGACGGCAAGGTTGCCGGTCACCTCCACCGGTTCGATGTGCTTCCTGTCGTACGAGGTCATGTGGCGCCCCTCGAGGCCCAGAATCTCGGGGATGTCCGGGCCGTGGATGTCGAGGTCGAGGAGGCCGGTTGCAAAGCCATGGTTCGCAAACGCGAAGGCGAGGTTGGCCGCGACCGTCGTCTTCCCCACGCCCCCCTTGCCGGAGAGGACGAGGACGACGTGCCGGACGGGGATGTCGACGCGTTCGGGCGGGCCGTGCTGCGGTGCGTGGGGTGTGGGGGCGGGTGCGGGAGATGGTTCTGGCATATGCCTTCCTCGGGGGTGGAGGCGATAAAGGTTGTGTGGGGCAGGACGGCGGGGGAGACGTCCCCTCGGGCGCAATCCGGCGGTGAGGGATAAAAAAAATGAAAGGGCGGTTGTGCACCCCGCTGCATTACCCGGTGCGTTCAATCAGATGGCGATCGTATGGTCCGGCCCTTCTGTGTATTGGTGGTGCCATCGTCCCGCGACGCATTCAGAAATCAAGGT
>JBFFLM010000352.1:0-1646 GCA_041554835.1 Methanogenium sp. | reverse complement strand
GCAGGTGCAAACAATGTCATTGACATCGTCGCAGCAAAGGTCGTGCAGCGAAATACCATCCCCCTCCTGGTGATTGACGGAAAGCACCCGGACACTATCGCCGCCGCACTCTTTGACGGGGTCTTTACCGGCACTCTCATCAGCAGAGATGAAGAACCGGTCCTGCCGCTCAAATAGAATCCTATCGGTAACTTTTTTTGATCCCGTGAACAATATTACTGGCTACACGGGGGCAGTAGGGTAGCCTGGTCCATCCTAGAGCGTTTGGGACGCTTTGACGGCAGTTCGAATCTGCCCTGCCCCATCCTATGCTACGGGAATCCGCCTGTGAAATCTTTTCTTGTCTCTACCGGGAATATGTCTCGGATGATACCCGTCTGTGCTTTCTTGATTTTGAAAATCCCTTTGAAATACTGATCCTGACCATCCTCTCCGCCCAGACGACGGATGCGACGGTCAACGGTATCCGGGACCACCTCTTCGATCGGTACCCGGATGCACAGGCTCTTGCCGGAGCGTCGATCGAAGAGGTCGAGGCGATCATCCGCCCGACAGGATTCTACCACACCAAGGCACGCAACATCATCGCCGCATCCCTTGCAATCATCGACCGGTTCGACGGGAGGGTACCCGACACCATGGAGGGCCTCCTGACCCTGCCGGGTGTGGGACGAAAGACGGCGAACATCGTCCTCCATCATGCCTATGGGGTCCATGACGGCATTGCCGTCGACACGCACGTCAAACGCCTCTCCTGGCGGCTGGGATTTACTGATCACATGGACCCGGCACCTATCGAACAGGACCTCCTCGTCCTGTTCCCCCCGTCCGTATGGAAATATCTCAATTTTGTGCTCATATCACACGGAAGAAAGGTATGCACGGCACGGCGCCCGAAGTGCGGCGAATGCATCGTCGCCGATCGCTGCCGCTGCGCCTTCAGGACAGATAAATAAAAAAGCGGGAATTCTCAGAGGAAGAGGAATTCATAGAAGATATACACCAGCCATGCGACCACTGCGGTCGCCGGGATGGTCAGTATCCAGGCGGCGACGATCTCCCGGACAATCCCCCATTTCACTGCAGAGGAATAGCCGCGGGTGGCCCCTGCACCCATGATAGCCCCGCTCATCGCATGGGTGGTGGATACGGGAACACCGAGCGATGTCATCAGAGAGAGGACAAAACCGCCTGCCGCCGAGGCTGAAAATCCCTGGTACGGGCGGATCTTCGTGATCTTATTTGCCATTTTATCAATCACCCTCCACCCCCCGAGCAGCGTTCCCATCGAGATGGCAAAACAGGACGCAAGAATGACCCACAGTGGGACGACAAACTCCGAGAGCACTCCCCCTGCCACCAGAATGGCAGTAATAACTCCCATCGCATTCTGGGCGTCGTTTGCCCCGTGTCCGAGGGCCTGGAATGAAGCTGCCACTATCTGCAGCGGCCTGAAGGCCTTGTTGAGTTTGGTCGGGTTCTGACTTCTTCCCAGTCGCAGGGTGATCATCCCCAGTCCGAATGATGCCAGCATCCCCAACATCGGTGATATGACAATGAACAACACAACAGCAAGAATGCCGGAGATCTTCAGGATACCAAGAATGATCAATGCAGGGATGGTAATGGTAAAACCCATCATAAAT
>JBFFLM010000351.1:0-1650 GCA_041554835.1 Methanogenium sp. | reverse complement strand
GCCTCTGCTTCCGTTAGGATGCCGTCTGGCATGCGGACGAATAAAAATCCGAAGACCGGATACGCCGGATAGTCAACCGGCCGCATCTCAAGCGGTGCGGTAAATCCGGCGACAAAGGTGTCGTAGTCGAACCCGGCTACCGCCCCGGGGTCTGCATCTCCCGGCGGCTGCACCACCAGGAGTGCATAGACATCGCCGTTGTCCTCCTCGAGTAGGCGCTCCCAGTCAGGTTCGGCACCCTCGAAGTACGACCGGTATACATTGATGCCGAATGCGTGGTCCGCGATGTCCGTCGTGCACCACCCGGCAAACCGCATCGGGTTCACTTCGATGGGCACGACTGACCCGTCGGTATCCATCCGCAGTTCGATATGCAGGGGGAAGTTCCTGATGCCCGTCAGCGCCTGGATTCGGGAAAGCAGGTCTGTGACCGGCTCCAGGTAGTCCCTGATCGTCTGCAGCGAGGTCAGATAGACCCGGTCGTCCACATCATCATCGGACGAGAAGAGGTGAGAAAGAATATTGAGGACCACCGGTTTGCCGTCTGCATTGAAATACGCATCCACCGCAAGCTCCGTGCCGGGGATATACTCTTCGATAAGAAAGGCCCCGGCATCACAGACCTCAGGAGGATAGTTCTCCGAAATATCTTTCGTCTCCACTTTAATGGCCTTCAGGACGCCGCCCCATTCCCCATCAGTCCCGACCATGTACACCCCGGCACTAAAAAAGCCGACCGCCGGTTTGATGATGAACGGCTTCGGGAGCGTCGAGACGTCGAGGTCTTCCAGTGCGCCGAAGGGCACCTCACGGAAGAAAAACGAGGGATAGAGGTCCCGGATACGTTCCCTGAAGGCCGCCTTGTCCTTGAAGAGCGCAATGATCCGTGCAATATCCGTCCCCTCGAGGTGCCCTGCGATCCACCCGATAGCATGTTCCGAGTTGGTATACATCCGGACATCCTTGCTCTCCTGAATCAGCCGGGCGAATTGATCGTCATCGACCAGATGCATCCGGCCGTCCGAATTCAGCCTCTCCGAGGTCGCATTTCTGAGAACGGGAAGGTCCATCGCGACGATCGTATCCATAAGATAACGTGACACATAGGGTTCATCGAGTATGATCACGGGTATTCAGCTCAGTATTGATTTGGAGCGGGAATGGCAAAATAATGCCGTAAATGTGTATTTTTCAGATAGAACTCCGGACGACCATGGACATACCATCGCAGATGATACCCGTTCCTTCATTCTCATCCCTATGCACCTGTCCGGAAATTATACACACATTTATGGTTTTTCGCACTTCATCCTGCCATAGGCACCGTGACCAGGACATGAAGGCGGCGTCTCCGACAGCCTGAATAGCCGGTGTTTTCAAAAAGCAGGTACATAATGGGTCTGAGGGGAATACCTGCGCCATATCATGATGAGGAGAGATACGATGGAACCGGAAGAGATTGACTGGAATGAAGAATGGAAACAGCAATGGAGCAGGTACCGGGAAGCAAGCATGGAGCAGACGGGGGCCGCCTACTGGGACAACGAAGACGCAGCCCGGGATTTCTACCGGAAGTCGCAGGAACAGGCGGACAGCCGTGTGGTTCCCATTCTCGACGGCCTCCCGCTGCGGGCCGACTCCAGGGTGCTG
>JBFFLM010000350.1:0-1661 GCA_041554835.1 Methanogenium sp. | reverse complement strand
GGGGATGCCCATATTGCAGTGATATCGTCCTGTACGGCCAGCCTCACCCACACCACTTCGGATATTGTCCGTATCCTCTCCCGTGAAATCCAGAAGGAATACGGCGCCCCTGCACGCCCGATTATCCAGTGGGCAGCAAGCGACGCCCGGTTCCTTCGAAATGCAGGATTTCATGTAGTCGATTACGGACCGGGTGAGGTCACCACGCTCCATGCCCGCGATGAGAAGGTCAAAGTTGCCCAGCTTGCATCGGCATCGAGAATCTTTGAAGGGGTTCTCAATGCGTACCTCCCTGTTTAAGAGAAATAATCTCTTCCGGCCCGCAAAATAGGTAAAACATATTTATAGGGCAGTCAATAACGCAATACAAATGACGCGGAGAATCATTACACTGGCCCTGGTGATCCTGACAATCGTTGTTCTCACGTGTGCGGGGTGCGCTGAGATCGAGGCGGAGGGAGCCGAAGGGAGTTCAGGCCCGGGAGGTGCCGGAGCAACTGCCACTCCCACCCCCCAATGGGTGGAGCAGGCAACCCCGATAAAAACGATCGCGGTCCCGACCGGCAATCCGACCATTGCAACACCGACACCGGAGCCCACACCGGGATACACGGAGATCTATCATAACACGACCTATCTGCTGTGGGACACGCTGCCACTGGAATTCGACCTGACAAACCCCCCGATGGTCATTGACATGGTCATACGGCCGGACATGATCGAGTACAAGCAGGAAGTGTACAGCAGCTACGGGGACAAGGATAAGATCACGGTGACAAAGAGCTATGCGAACCAGAATGCCGAACTCCTTGTGGAAGTCTATGACCTAGATACCATGGAGATCGTCGAGTCATTGGAATATGACACGTTTCCCGTAAACGAGGATGATGAAGTAGAAGAGCGCATAACCCTCTACTATCCAGGCAATTACCACGTCGAATTCTCCGGCGGGTTCGTTGAGGTCGAGATCACCATCAGCGTTCCGGGGTCCAATCTGGTGACCGCGTAAGACCAAATCAATTCTTTTTTCGGGTTTTATTTTCCTGCACCCACCAATCCAATATGCGAAGAGTTTTAACCCACAACTGCGAATATATTCAGGCACAGTCCGGTCCCGGTAGGGTAGTGGATATCCTAGAAGCCTGCGGAGCTTTTGACCCGGGTTCAAGTCCCGGCCGGGGCGTGTTTCTTTTTCCTGTCATGTAATTTCTCCAGGGAGCCCAGGCCAATTTTGCGGCGTCCGTTTACGCTTCTCTGCCTATCCTTTAGTCGCCCTTTACGATAGGTACACGAATCCTTACGAATGTGCCCGACAGGTAACAAAAAGTAACATTAAAATCAATGCGACGTAACATATAGTTACATGTCCCAGGTTGTCCGAATACAGGAAGATGCAAAGGAGATTGCACTGAACTACGGCCCTACCATCAGCGAAGGCATCCGCGTGATGGAGCATGCCCTCAGGAGGCAGAAGGCAGCACTCGACATCGAAGATATCCGCATGGTCATCAGGGAAGAACTCGAATCCTTCGGGAGATACTAGGCCGTGGCGTACCCGGTCTACACCTTTGGGCTTCAGTTTCCCACTGCCGCATGGAAAACAGCCGACCGGTCGAGGGAGTTTGCATCAGCGTTCGTCTGCGATGTATGCGATGAACTCC
>JBFFLM010000349.1:0-1662 GCA_041554835.1 Methanogenium sp. | reverse complement strand
CCCTGCGGCTGGTGCCCCGGTGGACCGTCCTGTGCCGCCTTTGAGGTATGATAATAGTGCTTCGCCCGGGAAGCGAGCGCCGCCCGCAGCGTCTGTTCATCCGTGATGGTCTCATCGGTGATGCCGATAAAGACGGACTCGGCCATGGAAAGGCCCCCGTCCAGACCGCCGGTATCGAGGTGGCGCAGCCACCGCAACAGCTCTGCCCTGAAGCATGGAATGGTGTGCTTCAATATTTCACCCGAATATATTTCCGTACAGTACTCCTGCGATCGCTGAGGAGATAATACCGGAGACTGCGCCGACGGAGGGCGTGCGAAGTGTTCCGGCACCATTACGCTCTCCCCGGCGAAGTCGCCAGGCAGGTTTTTCGCCCCGGAAGAACCGTTCCGGTGCGGTTTTTCGTCATGATTGGTATTGTGTGTGGCCCGCTGGTGGTTGAAAGGCTGTGGTATTCCTGTCATACCGCCGCAAGGATTTGGAAGGCGACCCCGGCAAGGACGGCGATCCCGAGGACGGTGACGACGAAGGCTGCCACAAGCCGCCGCTCGAATATCGCCGCAAGGAGAGTCACCTCAGGGATGCTCGCCCCCGCACCGCCGATGATAAGAGCCATCACCGCCCCGGCGCCCATCCCCTTCTGGAGCAGGACGGCGCTGATAGGAATGATGGTCTCTGCCCTGATGTACATCGGCACACCGATCAACGCCGCCACCGGGATGGCGAGTGGATTGTCCGGCCCTGCCAGCGAGACGATGAGGTCTGCAGGGACGAACCCGTAGATGAAGGCCCCTATGCCGGCACCGAGGATGAGGTAGGGAAGCACCTGCCGGAAGAGCGAGGCGGCGAAGTGCAGGGCGGCAGAGAACCGCGGGCCGTGTCGCTGTGCAAAGGTGCCCGCCTCACACCCGCATGCCGGCGCCGCCGCCATCCCCTCGACGGTCACCTCCTTCACGTATCGCGCAAACCCGAACCGCCCGAGGAGGGTTGCAAGGACGAGGGCGGCACAGAAGGTGATGATGGCGTACACCGCCGTCGGCACAAGGCCGATGAGGGCGACGAGGAGGGAGAGGATCACCGGGTTGAGGAGTGGTGAGGAGAGGAGGAATGCCATACAGGCGGAAAACGGGATTCCGGCGTTCAGAAGCCCGACCAGGATCGGGATGGTGGAGCATGAGCAGAAGGGGGTGAGCGCCCCGAAGATGCCGCCGAGAGCGGTGGATGTCCCCTCGCCGCGGCCTGCAAGGGTCCGCCGGATCCTCTCCTCCGGGATATAGGCCTGGAGCAGGCCCACCAGGAATGATATGCCGATGAACAGCAGGATCAGTTCTCCGGCGATGACGACG
The DNA here is from genome assembly GCA_041554835.1 of Methanogenium sp. Taxonomy (GTDB): domain Archaea; phylum Halobacteriota; class Methanomicrobia; order Methanomicrobiales; family Methanomicrobiaceae; genus Methanovulcanius. The sequence continues at coordinate 316 of JBFFLM010000349.1, read as the reverse complement.
AAGAACTGCCCGGCGGTAAGAAGTGCTTCAGTGATTGCCGTTGGTCTCCCCCCGTCCCCTTTCGCAGCAGCCGCATCCCCATTTCATCATCAGCCGGGACATCAGGATCACCATCCCTCCCGGATCTCATCGGGGCAGATGCCGGGGAAGACTGCCTCCCCTCCCCCCTCCGGGTTGACACTCTTCCCGGTCCCGGCAGTTTCGGTGTTCATTTCTGTTCGGAATCCTCATCGTCCGGTTTCTTCTCTTTCGGGACGATCTTCATGCCGCCGCAGCAGCCGCACCCGCAGTCCTGTTTGCCCATCGAACGCAGCCT
>JBFFLM010000348.1:0-1669 GCA_041554835.1 Methanogenium sp. | reverse complement strand
TACGCGTACTGGAGATCCATCTCCCGTCCTCGGCGAGAACACAGGTGATCTGGTAGATATCCACTTTTTTGCGCCCCTTTTCCCTCCGGAGACGGTTGATCTCCAGGGCGACGGGGTACGTCTCTTCGCTTACGACCAGTGCATCAAAGTCGCTGTTCAGGGTGGAGCCGTATTTGTCATTGAGGGGCTCAATCTCCCATGATGCAGAAAAGTCCGATTCCCGTATGAAAGACTCCAGTATACGTCGGCGTTCGGTGAATGTCGCTATCGGGTGGGTTTTTGACCCGGCAAAGGCATCCGAGGAGAGACCGATGACCACATGCCCGCCGTCTCCCGCAAGTTCGAACGAACGGGCGATCAGCTTCTTGTGTCCGTCATGGAGCGGGCTGAAAGTCCCCCCCACCATAATATTCATTGGAAATTGAGGTTAAACGTTGTACCTATTATGAATAGCGATACTCCCGCCGGGATCTCAGCATTTATCGCGGATAATGCAACGGTTACCGGCGACGTTTCCATCGCGGGGGACGTCAGCATCTGGTACGGGGCCGTTATCAGGGCTGACCGAAACGCCATCGCGATCGGGAGGGGAAGCAATATCCAGGATAATGCGGTCGTCCACAATACCCTCACCTCCCCGGTCGTTATCGGTGAAGATGTATCGATTGGTCATGGCGCAATAGTCCACGGTGCAACGGTGGGCAACCGTGTACTCGTCGGCATGGGTGCGATTGTCATGAACAATGCCGTCATAGGCGACGATTCGATCATTGCGGCAGGTGCCGTGGTGACCGAGGGCAAAGTGATACCCCCGCGCTCCCTGGTCATGGGAGTGCCCGGAAAGGTTGTAAGGGAAGTCAGCGATGAGCAGGCAGAGAGCATCGTTACCAATGCCCGGGTCTATGTCACTCTCGGGAGGGAGACGTTCCATGGCTGAAGTGGCGGTTATCGGAGGCGGCGTCGCCGGCATACAGGCGGCCCTCGATGTGGCAAACCACGGGATTCGGGTGCACCTCATCGAGCGCCAGCCCAGCATCGGGGGGCACATGGCGCAGCTGGACAAGACCTTCCCCACCAATGACTGTTCGATGTGCATCCTTTCGCCGAAGATGGTCGATGTCGCACGAAACCCGAATATCGTCCTTCATACCCTCTCCGAGGTGACCGCGATCACCGGCGAGGTGGGCGATTTCACCATCTCGGTCCTCCGCCATCCCCGGTATGTCGATGAGATCGAATGCAACGGGTGCGGGGACTGCATCGAGGTCTGTCCGGTCGAGGTCTATAACGAATTCGATGCGGGTATCGGGGTGCGTAAAGCCATCTACAAGCCCCACCCGCAGATTGTCCCTGATGTGACCATCCGTGATGCGGTGCACTGCATCGACTGCGGCCTCTGTTACGATGTCTGCGGAAAGGACGCCGTCCTGAAAAAGGAGGACGAAAAAGAGTATACCCTCCACGTCGCAAGCATCATCATTGCAACGGGCTTCCGGACCTTTGATCCCCAGATCAAGGGCCAGTTTGGCTACCTGAGATACCCGGACGTAATCACCAGCCTCGAGTTCGAACGGATGATCAATGCAAGTGGCCCGACCGGAGGAAAACTCCGGAAACTCTCCGACGGCACGACTCCGGAGAGCATCCTCTTTATCCAGTGTGTCGGTTC
>JBFFLM010000347.1:0-1696 GCA_041554835.1 Methanogenium sp. | reverse complement strand
TGGGATAAGTATTTTGCCGATTATACAAGAGATACCCTCATCGCCGAACCAAAACTCTCGCAATAATGAAAACCAATATTCGAGCGGTTGATAGGAAGGAGTTTCCCGGAAAGGGGGACAGAGACGGCTCCCCTGGCAGGGTGCCACCATCAGAGCTGTATGCCATGAACATCGACGGGGAAGACTATCCGAAAGATAGCCTGCGAAAGACAGCAGAAGAGCAGCTGGCCCGAAAAAAAACGGCACCCGTCTCTCAGAGCGGGACAACCGGGGAACAGAAGCTGATCCATGAACTGCAGGTTCATCAGATCGAACTGGAACTGCAGAACGAAGAACTCATCACCGCAAAGCAGATGGCAGACATACTGCGGCGGGAGTATCAGACACTCTTTGACGTAGCGCCGGTCGGGTATCTGGTAATCGGCCCACAGAGTATGATTCTTCGGTGCAACCACCGTGCCGCTGAACTCTTCGGCACCACCGAAGACCACCTGACGGGAAGGCGCCTTGCAGTGTTTCTTGACCCGGCAACGCTTGCTGCCTTCAACACGTTTTTTCAGGATTGCTGCAGGAATGAAACGAATAACCCCTGTGAATGTATCTCCTGTTCGGCCCACACTTTGCTATCGGACCCCCGGCACCTGCACTTTTTCGGCAAGGGCATTCAATCAGAAGATCATCAGCCTCAATGCATTGTGGCCATCAGCGACGTAACCGACCTGTACCGGTATCAGGATGCGCTCGGCGAGATCAACAGGAAACTCCATCTCCTCTCCAACATCACCCGGCACGATGTGTTAAATCAGGTCACGATACTTGCCGCGAGTCTGGAGCTCATCCGGATGAAGAGTAAGGAGGGAGCGCCGATTGATGAGGATCTTGACAGATGTGAGGCATCAAGGGAAGCGATTAGTCGTCTTATTGAGTTCACCCGTGGTTATGAGCGTTTTGGCGAGGGAAAACCCATATGGCAGTCTGCCAGGGCGGTCGTTGAAACGGTCCGGAAAAAAACAGCTCTCACGGTCACGGTTGACCCTTCCCTCTCTGCCATCGAAGTGTATGCCGACATGATGCTTGGCAATGTATTTTCCAACATGTTTCAAAACGCCGAGCAGCATGGGGGCCACAATAGCAGGATTGCCGTCTCGTTTCACCAGGACGGCCGGGAAGGTATCCTCGAGATAGAGGACGACGGCATCGGCATTCCGGATGAGAGGAAAGAACAGATCTTCGGATGGGGTGTCGGGGAAGGGACCGGGCTGGGACTCTTCTTCTGCTCGGAAATTCTGGGGATTACCGGCATCAGCGTCCGTGAGACCGGAATGCCGGGAGAGGGGGGCCGGTTTGAACTGCATATTCCTGCAGGAGTCTGGAGGTACCGCAATGAGCCACTCTGATGTGCACAACGCCCCTCCTGCCGGGGGGAGCTCCTAACAACCGTCGCTCTGCCCTGCAGGGGGAGCCGCTGCCTCGTCAGATGAGGAAACGAATGCGTGCAGTTGGAAAAAGCGGCTGAAGAGGAGCGCTCTAACGGGGCAAAAACGGGAGATCGGTTCCGGCGAACAACCGGTATGATGCGGGGGATCCACGTGAGGGGAGTCCGCCGGGATGGACCGGACCTGCAGAATGAAGAACCGCATAGCTATAATGGAATTTACGACAATTCTCTGGTATCATGGTGACAAAAAAAGAATCA
>JBFFLM010000346.1:0-1706 GCA_041554835.1 Methanogenium sp. | reverse complement strand
TCAAACGGCATCTTGAAATCCAGTTCACGGAAGAGCTTCAGGCGCACACGGGCACGTGCCACCGTCTTGGACAATTTCTCGTCCCCAAGGGCCCGGGCGATCTCGGTATCGTTCTTCCCGTCATAATACGCACAGACCAGCTGGGCCAGCTGACGGGGTGCAAGTTTGGTCTTGAAGTATCCCTGGTCCAGGACCTCGCGCATGATGAGGGTAACTTCACGCTCAATGGCCTCTTTGTCCCTGAGTGTACCGTGAATCTTACGCATCGGCTCCACAATAGTGGTCTTACTGGTAATGTTGGTAAAGAGATCAAGAAGTTCCTGCTTCCTCTGATTCATCCGTACCTTCTTTTTGTTTTTACTTTCCCGCAAAGGTCGCACCCCTGTAATTCTGGTTTATAATGTCCACGATTTGATATAATAGTTTTCTTGTGTGCATGGGGAAAAATTCGGTCTTTTAAAATATGTTTTATAATCCCGGGGCAAAAGTACTATCAACTTCAGGGAATTCAAATGGCCGATATTTACGATAACGTTATTGAACTCGCACGAAGAAGGGGATTTGTCTGGCCCTCGTCAGAATGCTACGGATCCGTGGCGGGATTTATTGATTATGGTCCTCTCGGGGCAATGCTCAAAAGGAAGATCGAAAACCTCTGGAGAAATTTTTACATCATCCAGGAGGGCTATTATGAGATCGAAGCCCCAACAATCGGCGTTGAATCCATCTACATCGCCTCCGGTCATGTGAAGGGCTTTGCAGATAAGATGTGCCAGTGCCCCCACTGCAGGGAATATCACCGTGCCGATCACATCGCCGAGGAGCACGGTACCCCGGGCGCCGATGCCCTGAGCATCGAAGCCCTGAAAGATTGCATTGCGGGTCTTCCCTGCCCTTCCTGCGGCGAATCGATGGGAGAGGTGGAGGTATTCCATTTCAATCTGATGTTTCAGACCGGCATCGGCCCTGGTGCACAACGCACCGGATACCTGCGCCCCGAGACCGCCCAGGGGATTTTTACCGATTTCAACCGTCTGTCACGGTTTTACCGGGAAAAACTCCCATTCGGTGCAGTACAGATAGGTAAGTCCTACAGAAACGAGATATCCCCCCGGCAGGGAATGATTCGTCTCCGCGAATTTACCCAGGCCGAAGCCGAGATCTTCATCCACCCTGAACACAAGGACCACCCTGCCTTCTCACGGTACGCCGACTATGTCATCCCGCTCTGGGGACAGACACAGCAGATGGCAGGGGACGCTCCCGTGACGACCTCGATGCGGGGTGCCGTCGATGCCGGGCTGGTGGCAAACGAATATGTGGCGTATTACATCGCACTGACCCATGAGATTCTGATGTCGGTCGGCATCAGCCCGGACAAACTCCGGTTCCGCCAGCACCTTCCGACCGAGTGTGCCCATTACGCACTCGACTGCTGGGATGCGGAGATCTAGTCCGAACGGTTCGGATGGGTAGAGACGGTCGGCATCGCGGATCGGACGGACTATGACCTGAGGGCTCATGCTGCAGAGAGCGGCGATGCATTCACCGTCTTCATTCCCTTCACAGAGGTTCGCACAGAAGAGCGCCGGCGCATCATCCCCGACATGGGTGCACTCGGCCCGAAGTACCGGGGAAAGGCGAAGGCGATCGCCGATGCCCTCTCCTCGGCTGAACCGACAGAGAAGGGCGCGACCGTGGTGGTC
>JBFFLM010000345.1:0-1727 GCA_041554835.1 Methanogenium sp. | reverse complement strand
CCGTGAACTGGGGGAGCAGATGTCACGTGAAGAGGTGGCACTGCGCATCGGTGACGACTTTATCGCGAAGATGTTCGGGGAGGAGACGCGGGAGGAGATCCTCGACCATGCGATCCGGACCTCGATGGCGCTTCTCACCGAGGGGGTGGTGGCGGCGCCTACCGAGGGGATCGGGCGGGTCGGCATCGGGAGAAACGACGACGGCACGGAATACCTGAAGATCTACTACGCGGGGCCCATCCGGAGTGCGGGCGGAACGGCGCAGGCGCTCTCCGTTCTCGTGGGCGACTACGTGAGAAAGGGACTGGGGATGAACCGGTACATCCCCCGCGACGACGAGGTCGAACGCTACGTGGAGGAGGTCAAAAAATACAACAATATCATGAGCCTCCAGTACCTCCCGAGCGACTACGAACTCCGGATGATCATCCGGGAGTGCCCGGTCTGTATCGAGGGGGAGCCGACCGAGCAGGTGGAGGTCTCGGCCTACCGCAACCTCGAGCGCATCGAGACGAACACCGTCCGGGGCGGCATGGCGCTCGTGGTTGCAGAGGGGCTTGCCCTCAAGGCCCCGAAGATCCAGAAGAACGTCCGCAAGGTGGGTATCGAGGGGTGGGACTGGCTCGACGACCTGATCGCGGGCGTCTCGTCCAAGTCCTCGGACGACGAGGACGAGGGGGCGGAGAAGAAACCGGGCGTCAAACCGAAGGACAAGTACATCCGCGACCTCATCGGCGGACGGCCGGTCTTCGGGTACCCGATGCGAAAGGGCGGGTTTCGCCTCCGCTACGGCCGCTCGCGAAATACCGGATTTGCCTCGGCGGGGTTCAACCCGTCGACACTGCATCTCCTGGGCAATTTTCTCGCCGTCGGCACCCAGATGAAGGTGGAGCGGCCCGGCAAGGCCGCCGGCGTGGTGCCGGTGGACACCATCGAGGGGCCGACGATAAAACTCCTGAACGGCGACGTGCTCCGGGTCGATACGATCGAAGAGGCACTCCGGCTCATGGGCAGCGTGGACGAGATCCTCGATGTGGGAGAGATGCTCGTCTCCTACGGGGAGTTTCTCGAGAACAACCACGTGCTGATGCCTCCCGCCTACTGCGAGGAGTGGTGGCTGCTGGAGGGCGGCACCCACACGCCTGCAGACGAGGCGGAGGCGCTTTCGATGGCGGGTGCAGGGGCGTTTCTTCACCCGCAGTACATGTACATGTGGGACGACCTTCCGGCGGCGGATATCCGGGAGCTTGCCGAATACGTGGCGGCGCACGGCCGGTACGACGACGGCGTACTCGTCATCCCGCAGGAGGGGCGGGGCAAGGAGATTTTTGAGGTGCTCCTCGTCCCGCAGAGGGTCAAGGACGGGATGGTTACCATCGCCACCCCCCGGGTCGTTCTTGCGTGTCTTGGCCTTACCGACAATCTCGCGCTTGCCGGCCGGTGGGACGACGCACCGATGGAGGACGAGTCCCTTGCCCTCGTCCGGCACCTCTCCGGAATGAAGATGCGCTCGAAGGGCGGCATCCGCATCGGCGGGCGGATGGGTCGGCCGGGCAAGTCGAAGGCACGGGAGATGCGGCCCCCGCCCCACGCCCTCTTTCCCGTCGGTGACGCGGGCGGGTCGCGCCGGTCGCTCCAGGAGGCGGGATCCTCGAAGGCGTACTCAAACCAGGACGGCGGCATCATCGTGGTTGATGTGGGGAAGCGGCGGTGCCCGGCGTGCGGGG
>JBFFLM010000344.1:0-1734 GCA_041554835.1 Methanogenium sp. | reverse complement strand
AGATCATCAGCACACGCTCATCCACCCTGTCGGGTACGTATACGGTCGGCCCCGGCGAGGAAACCCCGCTCCTTACCGTCGGTTCCATCACCGCCCCCGATGCCGAAAGCCTCGACGGGACGAGGACGAACACCTCGACGGCGCTTCCCGCAACCAACCTCGCGGGCACGGTGGCGCTTTCGATCACCGACCCGGTCACCGCGGCCTTCACCGCCACTCCCCTTACCGGCACCGCCCCCCTCACCGTCGCCTTCACCGACGCATCGGGCGGTACGCCGGACTGCTGGAACTGGTCGTTCGGCGACGGGGCGTGGTTCAACACGACGGACGGCGGAGCGGCGAATCCCTCCCACACCTACCCGGGCCCCGGCACCTACACGGTGAACCTGACCGTCGTGAGAGGAACAGATAATAATGATACGCTCTCGCGTGCCGGGTACATCACGGTCTCGCCCCCGCCGACCCCTGTCCGGAGCGGCACCGGCGGCGGGGCAAACACCGATGTCGGCATCGGCCTTGCAACGGACCTGAAGAAAAATGACACCGCCTCCTTTTCCATGGACAAGGGGGCGGTCTACCGGGTCGAGTGTGCCGCCGGCACCACCATCGACAAGGTGATGGTGACCGTCAGAAAGGCGTCCTCCCTGCCGTCCTCCGTCAATGGAACCGGCACCGATGTCTACGAATACGAGCAGGTCACGCTCTACTACGCCGATGATGCCGACCTCTCGGCAAGGACAATCTTCTTCCGGGTCCCGCAGGCGTGGCTCTCCTCGAACGGATACGACCGGGGCGACATCGTCCTGATGCACTACAATGAAGAGACCGGAACCTGGGACGACCTCCCGACCGAATACGAAGGCGAGGACGGCAATTATTACACCTATCGTGCGGAAACGCCGTCCTTCTCGTGGTTTGCCATCGGGGTGACGCAGGATGCGGCGGTTGCGGGCGGCGAGAGCGCCATGCCCGATACGGGCGATGCCACAGGAGAATCCACCGTCCCTGAAGAGACACCGGGAGATGTCCCGTCCCCCGCTCCCGGTGCGACCGCAGCCGCTCAGGCACCTGGTGAGACGACCGCACCCGCGACAACCGATGCGGCTGTGCCGAACACCAATGAGTCTCCGTCATCCATGCCCGTTCTGGCTGCTATGGCATTGGGACTCATCGGTGCAGGAGCAATCCTCGGGAACAGAAAAGAGAGATAGTTGCCATTCGGACGGCAGGACAGCAATTACTGCCCCCACCATCCCCCAAAAAAATATTCTCCCTTCTTCCCGGCCCGGCACCTCTCTTCTTTTCGCCCGTTGAACGGCGTGCGACCTGTCCCTTCCCTTCCACCTCACCCGTCGCCGCCTGCATCCCCCTGAAAAGAACGACCCCAGAATGTTCCACCCATTTCTTTATCACGTACAATCCGAATCCCTATGCATGAGAAGCCATGCCGTCATCCTGGTTTTCATTATCGTGATTGCATCGATCCTTGCCGCCGGGTGCACGACCAGCGCCCCTCCGGAGAACCAGCCGGAAGTGACTCCGACCGTCACCCTGCCGCCTGCATACGAACCGCACACCTCTCCCGAAGAGCTGGTGGCATTCGTCGAAAAGGCCTACGAGTATGCGCAGATACACGGAAAGGAAGCCGCGCTCGCCGAATACAACAGCCCGACCGGTCGGTTCGTGGAGGGGGAACTCTACATATTTGCCTATGACCTGGAAGGCACCACCCTT
>JBFFLM010000343.1:0-1750 GCA_041554835.1 Methanogenium sp. | reverse complement strand
GCCGCCTCCAGGCTGTCGAGCGTCGTGTTCATCTCACCTTCGAACTTCCGCAGGGCTGCTGCCTTCTCTTCGTCGGCGGCAAGAATATTGTCCTTGTTCGTGGCGAAGGAGCGGACCTGATATTTGTCCATCAGGGACCATTCGGCAACCATCTGCTCGAAGTGCCGGTCGAGGTACTCATCCACCCGGCTCTCCATCGGGCGGGTGATCGCGACATGGCCCCCGGATCCCCTGAAGTAGTAGTAGAGGATGAAGGCAGCCACGGCGATGAGGAGGAGAATCAGGAGGATTTCAAGCCCCGTCATTTCCTCACCTCCCTGCACCGTATCAGGCGCTGTTCCAGCACGGTGAGCCGTGCCTCTGCGCCCTTCTCAAAGACGCCGAGCTCCCGGATCTCCTTCTCCACAGACCGCAGGCGTTCGGTGAAATCGCCAAGATCACGCCTGGTTCCCAGGTCCCATTCCTCGATGATGTCTTTCATGCGGCGGTCGAGGTAGGTGTTCATGTAGTTGTCAAATCCCGTCATTTCTCCTCCGCCCCCTCCAGTTCACGTAGTGCCGCATCCAGGGCCCGGGCCCGCTGTTCCAGCACGGCCTTTCCCTTCTCCAGCGCATTGATGTCACTGCTTACCGCATCCAGCCGCCGTTCGAGGTGTTCAAGCGAGCCGAGGGTGACAAGCCCCCATTCCTCGACAAGGTCCGTAATGTGTGCATCGAAGTACCGGTCCATGCGTTTGTCAAGGGAAGGCAGTCCCGCGTCAATGGTCCCGGGAATCGAGGTAATGGTCTCTCTAAAGGAATGCTTCTTTGCCGTCTCCGGCATCTCTGTTTCATACATCGTGTATCACCGGATTTTCCTCTCGTCTTCTTTTATCTTCTCGACCATGTGATCGAGTTTCGTACTCTTCACCTTATTCTCCAGTCGCTGAATCCTCTTGTCAACGGCACTCTGTTTGGCAAAGATATCGGTTTCCAGTATGATGTTCTCCTGGTCGAGTTTGTTGATCTCTTCCATTTGTTCGGGGGGGATGCGGAAGAATGGCTGGCCACGGTGGGCGTACTCCAGCGTCATGAGTTTGAGTTTCTCCTTTTCAAGTTCGATCTCGGCCAGACGCGGCGTCACTCTTCCAGCCTCTATCTCCCTGATGATGTAGTAGATGATGATCAGCCCGATAAACAGGAGAATGACCCAGAGCACCGACTGAAACCACTGCCACCATGCCGGATAGATATATTCGATGGCCATGTAGCAGGACCCCTGTTAAAGTTCCTTCTCGCCCTTGCCGGGCTTGATCTTCTCACCGATGTCTTTGAAGCCCTCCTCGATGGTTTTCCCGGCCTTGCCTGCCCCTTCCTCGATGGTTTTCCCGGTTGCACCCATCTTCTTCCCGATCGCTTCGGTGAGGGGTACCTTTCTCCTGACAAGAACGGTGTCCCCCTCCGCGATCCCGAGCCGGGCGATATCCTCGGGGCTCATCCTGACGACATCCTCCTCCACCATCGCATCGGCGTAGGCCGAGAGAACGAGTGGTTTGGGCTTTTCCTCCTCGGCAAGAGGATATCTCTGGATTTCGATGTGCTCTCCGGTCTCTATCCCAAGTTCGGGGAGCACCGATTCATGGACCCGGGCCCGGCCGCGACTGGGAAATGCCCGTGCCTGCACTTTTAGATATACTCCTTCCATAGTAGGCACGGAATCGGCGACATGGTATTTATAAATTATGCCGAAAAGAGGGCTGTAGAATTTATAT
>JBFFLM010000342.1:0-1779 GCA_041554835.1 Methanogenium sp. | reverse complement strand
GGAACGCCCACGACGATCGAAGGAACGGCAAACCTCCGGTTCAAGGAGAGCGACCGGGTGGTGGCCATCGTGTCAGTCTGTGAATGTGGAGGAGCCTCTGTCGATATTGGAAAGAACTCCATCGTCATTCATCCTGGTTCGCGCCCCGGCGGAGGAGTGCTTGACCCGGCAAACGACCACCGGACTGCCATGAGCGCAGCCGTGGTCGCCCTCGGACGCGGGGACGTCACGATTACCGGCGCAGAGTGCGTCGCAAAATCATTCCCCGGTTTCTGGGACGCGCTCAGGGAGGCGGGGATATGAAGCGGATCGTCCTCACCGGGCCGCGGGGGTCCGGCAAGTCCACCGTGGGCCCCTTGGTGGCACGGGCACTTGGAGTGCCGTTTGTGGATACCGATGAGGAGATCGTCCGGCGTACCGGACGACCGGTAGAAGAGATATTCAGTACCGAGGGGGAGGATGTATTCAGGAACCTCGAGTCAGAGGTCATGCAAGACCTTCCCGAAGGTCCTCTGGTGATCGCCACCGGCGGCGGCGCTGTCTGCAGGGGAGAGAACGTCCGTGTGCTGAGAAGGGATGCCATGGTGTTCTTTCTCTCGGCATCGCCTGAAGTCCTTGCGGCCCGGACGTGGGGAAGTACACGGCCTCCCCTGACCGGCCTCTCCCACGATGAAGAGGCGGCGGCGATCCTTGGCAGCCGGCTGAACCGCTACCGTGCCGCAGCCGATGTCTGCCTGCGGACCGATGAAAAGACCCCCGATGCCCTGGTCCGGGCCATCCTCGATGCAGCGGTCCGGGGGCCGTTGTCCGGTGCTGCCCTTCCGGGATTTCTGTCTTTTCTTGCAACTACGCCGATGGTGGAGTCGGAACTTGCCGGAATAAAGAACCGCATTGACCAAGGAAAAACCTGGTATAACGGTATGTTTGCCGTAATCGGCAATCCATGTCTGCACTCGAAGAGTCCGGCGCTCTTCAATCCTCTCTTTGCAAAATACCGGCTTGACGCCCACTATACACGCATCGAACACCCTGATATTGCAGCAATCATGACGCAGTTCAAAGCGGCCTCCATGAAGGGCCTTTCCGTCACTCTCCCGTTCAAGCAGGAGGTGATACGGTTCTGCGATGACCTGTCACCCGATGCCGAGGCGATCGGTGCGGTGAATACGGTGGTGCAGTGCGGCGGGCGGATCATTGGTTCGAATACCGACTGGCTGGGGATACGTCGTCCTCTCGAGGGCACCCTGCCGGGTGAGGCGGTGGTCTTCGGTGCGGGCGGTGCCGCATATGCCGCCATCTATGCCCTCCAATCACTGGGGTGCGGGGTGACGGTACTGAACCGCACCCCGTCCCGTGCCCGGGAGGCCGCCCGTCGGTTTGACTGCGCATCCGGGGTGCCGGGTGACTATAAGGCGGATGCATTCGATATCATCATCAATGCCACATCCGTCGGGATGGGAGGTGCAGCGCCGCCGCTCCTCCTGCGTGAGCGGATGCATGAGGGACAGACGGTCTTTGACCTGGTTTACACGCCACCGGAAACGCCGCTCATCAGGGAGGCGCGGGCGGCGGGATGCACCTGCATACCGGGAACGGAGTTGTTTGTTCACCAGGCCTGCGCCCAGTTTGAACGGTTTACCGGGATTACCATAGGGCCGGATGAAGTCCGGGAGCTGATTTGATGAATACATTCGGGTATTATTTCAGGAGCACGACCTTCGGAGAGAGTCACGGAAGAGCACTGGGTGTCGTTGTGGACGGGTGCCCGCCGGGGATCTC
>JBFFLM010000341.1:0-1782 GCA_041554835.1 Methanogenium sp. | reverse complement strand
CAGCGGCCGATCTGAAAAAGGAGATAGAAAGCCGTCTTAAAGCATATCTCAAGCGCGATAAAAACGGCATCCGCCACGAGTTGCTCACTATCTTTGTCAATACAAAGTCGCTTAGCATTGCACGGACTCACGAGTTGCTGGCTGCCAAATTCAGCGTGAGTATTCAGTCGGTGGCGTCGATGGTCGGCACCATTGCCTCCAAAATCGGCATTCTCCGCATTAAAAAGGACAAAGATAATGCGACGGCCATCTATGAACTAAAGGATCAGTACACAGACCTGGTCCGCAAAATGGTCGGTACAGTCTGAAGCACCACTAACATAACCTATTTTTATTCATATCATCAACAATTCTACAGAATGTTCACCGATAATGACAACACCACCACGGGGCACCAGATTGTTGTCTCCGAAGAGGTTGAATCATATGTCAGGGAACGGAATACGGATTTCCGTGTCTGTACATCATGCGGCGGACCGATTCTTCTTTCCACAACAGTAAAACCTCCAAAATCCTCGGATTATGAAATATATATAGGTGAGAACATCATCTATGTCTCCATGTACCAGGCACGATACCTGGACAGGATCGATATGGATATGGTGCCGATGTACTGCGACTACATGTAACCGGAACAGAAGGTATTACCGGTGCCGTTTATTGAACGCGATCATACTGCCGACATACTGATGCATGTCTGGGGAGATACAACCGAAGACCTGTTCAGTGAAGCGGCCGGCGCTCTGTTTTCCATCATGTTCCCTTCGTGCAAACCGGGTGATGCTCACCGGGCCTTTACCGTTTCAGCAGATTCTTATGAGGCACTCCTTGGCGAGTTTCTCTCCGAGATTCTCTATTATGCAGAGGTTGAGTGCGAAGGATATACATCAGCGGATGTTAGAATCAACGGGTTTACTCTGGAGGCCAGATTGTCCGGTGAACCCTACGATCCGGCACGTCATGCAGGGGGAACAGAGGTGAAAGGCATATCGCGCTCAGGAATGAAAATTGAAAAGACACCGCGGGGATATGAGACAGATATCCTCTTTGATGTGTGAGGGAAGGATGATCGAAGGCATACAAAAGGCAGGGCCCTTTGAATGGGAGATTCCCGTCGGGTATACCCCGGGAATGCGGGTACCAGGACGCTTTTTCCTCTCCGAAGAGCTCATGTCGACACTGGAGAAGGGGGCCCTGCAGCAATGTGCAAATATGGCCACACTTCCGGGAATAGAGAAATATGCGCTAGCAATGCCGGATATTCATTGGGGTTATGGATTTCCTATCGGCGGCGTGGGGGCGTTTGGAATGGATGAGGGGATCATATCCCCCGGTGGTGTCGGGTTTGATATCAACTGCGGCGTGCGCCTGATTGCGACACCACTGACCAGTGAAGACCTCGGCCGCATTCAACCTCTGCTGAGTCATCTCTTTAGTAAAATTCCAACAGGAATTGGAACGAAGAGTCCCCTCAGGCTTTCCGATCAGGACCTGGACGCGATGATGAACGAAGGAGCATCATGGGCAGTGAACCAGGGATACGGCATGGAGCGTGATATCACCCGGTGCGAAGAGCGGGGATCCATTGAGGGGGCGGACCCCACCTACGTAAGCTCAAAGGCACGCGCGCGGGGACGTCCGCAATGCGGCACCCTTGGGGCAGGCAACCATTTCCTCGAAATTCAGACGGTAGCCGAAATATTCGATCCCGTGGCGGCCGATGCATTCGGCATAACCGGCGGACAGATCTGTGTAATGATTCATTGCGGATCACGGGGGCTG
>JBFFLM010000340.1:0-1798 GCA_041554835.1 Methanogenium sp. | reverse complement strand
GCCCGCCACGACTCCCTCCTCGCAGAGCCCCAGAAACGCACACCGGGGGCAGTTGTTTGCCGCGGTACTCGGCGAGCAGAAATCCGTCGTCCTCTCCCGCATCAAGGATATCTGCAAGCCGGTGCCCCACGCCGAGCTGAAACAGAGCATCGATGCAGCCCTTGGGTTTGAATAACAAAACAACACCTACTGCTCGCGATGTTCAATCGGCTCAACAGATCACCCCACCAAACCTTTATCCCTCCCCCCGCCCACTGACCCCGCATGGGAGTCTATGGAGAGTCGGCCGTCAGGGCCGTGGAGCTCATCCGTTCCGGCGAGTGTCCCGACCCTCCGGCTGCCTGGGAGCGGGCGGCGGGCGAGATCTGCTGCTCGCCGAGTACCGCGGCAAACAACTGCCCCCGGTGTGCGTTTCTGGGGCTCTGCGAGGAGGGAGTCGTGGCGGGCGTGCCGCCGGGGAGCTACACCACGTCGATCCTCAACAAGCAGTACGCCCTCGACGCGGTGATGTACCTCCGCGAGGCGGAAGCAAAACAGCGGGCGAAGGGAGGACGGCACGGGCAGGAGAGGGAGAGATCGTCACTATCGGCACCGCCGTCACCGGGCCACCGGTACGTCCCCGAACCGATGGTCCTCTGGCGCCACGTGAACGCGGGCGTCAACCACAGCGGCCAGATGGACGTCGTCGTCACCCTCTGGAAAGAGGGCTACATCGAGTAGAAGAGGGAGCAGGGCGAGACCCTTCCCCACGACCGGCAAAAACGGCACCGGGGCCGCAGCAACGAACCACCCAATCTTCACCTTTTCTCCCGGTCAGGGATCCGTTCACGTGACCGGACCATGGAATATGGCGGTTCCTCCGGAAAGAGCCGTGATGATCGATTCGGCCCGGCCTGCTGCATGATGGTGTTGTCCAAGGCCCGTATAATCCCCGGATGTGCAATATTGCACATGCTTCACACACTGCACATCCGTGCAATCCTATAAATACCGCCGTCGCCAACAGGGTACCATGACCGCCACCAAACGTATCCCCGTCTCCGAGCAGGTCTGGACCTCCCTTTCCGAGCTCAAAGAGCCGGGCCAGACCTATGACGTGCTCCTCACCGAGATCATCGAGCACGAGAAGGAGCGCCGCTTCCTTGCGGATATGGCCACCATCGAGGCAGAAGGTGATTTCGTGGAGTTTGCCCCGTGACCTACCGGCTCCTCCTCGACAAAAAACGGGCACAACAGTTCTACGACCATCTCCCCGCAAAGAGCCGGGCCGTCGTCAGGGAGCACCTGCTCCGTCTCGCCGATGGCCCGTACCCGGGGAAGGGTGGCGACAAGGAACAGCTAACAGTCGATGGAAACGATCGCTACTACCGCCTCCACATCGGCAGATCGCTTACCGCCATATATACTATTGAAGAGGATAAAGCGGAAGTCCACGTCCTTTCCATTATGACGATAGAACAGGCGCATAAAAAATACGGCCATCTTGGGAAACGGCGATAGCCGACATCCTACCCTTCCGTCTTCTCCTTCACCCGCTTAACAAACGCAAAGTCGATCCACGCCTTCTCGGGGTCCGTCGCGATGAGCCGCACCTTCACCTTCCAGCCAACCCGCAGGCCTCCTGCGCCCTCCATCACCCGTCCCTCCGCGGGCATGCCGGTGAGGCGGACATACGTCCCCTTCTCCGAGGCGCCGGTCACAAGCCCCTCGAACTCCTCGCCGATCCGATCCTGCAGCAGCACCGCGGCCGCCGCCTTGTGGACGAAGCGTTCGACCTTCTTCGCCGTAAGGTCCCGGT
>JBFFLM010000339.1:0-1800 GCA_041554835.1 Methanogenium sp. | reverse complement strand
CCACGACAAGGGTGCCGGACATCTTCTTCTCCTCCTCCTCCTCCTCCGTTCAGCAGCCCCCGCCGCATCCGCAGCCACAGCCGGTGCCGCTCTTCTCCTGCCTCTTCCCTTCGGGGGGAGTCTTCGCCTCTATTCTCCCTCTCCCTTCCCAGATCGCCGAGACAACCGTCTCGATATCATCGTCGGTGTAAGACCGCGAGGACTCTTTGGCGATGCCGAGGTCGGTGACGACGAGGTGCTGCCCCACCGGGACGCCCTCTGCCTCTGCGATCTTTCGTGCGCAGAGCATCGGGCAGCCGTCGAGGACGACGACCTCATCGGCATCTTTTGCCCCGGCAACGAGCCCTTCGGCCCCGGTGGCAAGGAGGGCGACGCAGGCGATGCTCCCGAACCCCTCGTCGGTCAGCTGAATCGCCGCGAGGTTCGTGATCTGCCCGGTGTTCGCCTGCCCGGCACACGGGAAGATGATCCGCCTCTCCTCGTTCTGCCCGCAGGTGCAGACCGGCTGTTCCGCCACCGTCAGTTCGCCCCCTGCAGGATCTCCTTGATCTCTTTTACGTCGGCCACGCGGCCCGAAACCTTCAGTTCGCCGTCAACGATCAGCGCCGGGGTGAGCATGACGCCCCGGTCCATGATGGCGGTGATGTCCTCCACCTTCTCGATCTCTGCCGGAACGCCGAGTTCCGCGACCGCAACTTCGACGTTCTTTGCCAGGCGTTTGCATTTCATGCATCCGGTTCCAAGTACTTCTATCTTCATGGTGTCACCTTGTTCTCGTACTCCCTGACGAGGGCCGTCCGGTAGGCCGCTTCGGCCGGGCGGGGTACGTAGTTGTATATTTTAATGATTTTGAGAATTTCGTCTGCGATACTGTCAGGGCCTGCGAGGTGCATCTCCCGCACCTCTTCGATGGCCTCGTCAAGCATCGCAAGGCCGACGACGACCCCGCCGACCTCTATCTTTCGTATCCGCCGCATCGCTTCTGCGGCGCAGCATGGTTGTGTGCGTTCTGTCATATCTTCGTTCACCCCACGATCAGGCCGTAGGCGAACCCGGCGAGCGCCGAGAAGATGATCACGAGCACTGCATAGACGACGGTCTTCTTCGGCCCCATGACCCGTGAGATCACGAGGAGCGAGGGCAGGCTCACCGAGGGGCCCGAGAGGAGGAGGGCGAGTGCCGGCCCGCCGGCCATCACGCCGGAGGTGTACCCGAACGTCGTCCCTATCACCGGCACCTCGAGGAGCGTCGGCATGTACAGGATCGTCCCGACGAGCGAGGCGAGCAGGGTCGATGCAAGCGAGTTCGTCCCGAAATAGGGGGCAAAGGTCTCCGGCGGGAGGAAGTAGGCGAGCATGCCGAGGAGGAAGGTTCCCACGATCAGGATGGGAAAGATCTTCTTCGTCAGATCCCAGGTCTCCCAGCCCCACTCGGTCACCTCGTCACGCTCGAAGAAGTAGATGAGCAGGTACGCGGTCCCGAGGGTGAGGGCGTAGATGACGGGGAACTTGATCAGCCAGTCGACCTGTGCGGTGCCCGCAATCAGTATCCCGATGAGCATAATAAAGAATGCCGGGACGACCCAGCGGGGGCGTTCCGTCTCGCCGCCGGCGGGCACCTGCGGCATTGCGGCCATCTTCTTCTGCGTGTCGGTGTCGTGCGACCGGAAGAGCGCCGCCATGATAAGGCCGATACCGATCGCAAGGACGATCGCGAAGGCCGCCCTCGCGAGCCCGAGGTCGAAGCCGAGCACCTTTGCGGTATAGACGATCGCAAGGATGTTGATCGCGGGGCCGGCGT
>JBFFLM010000338.1:0-1801 GCA_041554835.1 Methanogenium sp. | reverse complement strand
TTTTGACTCATAGGTATCACGTCGTCCTTGTCAAGTAGTTTGGTGTCTCCTGTACATTAATTGAGCAGGTTGGGTCCACCGCACTGCAGGAAAATTGTGAATATCGAAAGTAATCCCTAAAGAAAAAAAGGTAAAAGTGTCGCAAACGGATTTGCCTGCTGTTAGTTGTTCTTTTGATCTTTGCGGATTACTTTGATACTTACCGCATTGACGACAGGATCGCCGGTGACGACATACCGTTTGATGACCTGACCGAGCACTTCCACGACATCATCCTTGCGGATGTCTTCCGACGCCGAGGTAAACATCTTGACCGATATTTCGCCGGTTTTATCGGCAATCAGGTACTGCGGACGGTTCAGTGATTTGAAGAGAACGCGTTCGACCACACCTTCCACCTTCACAACTTTTCCGATGTCGGCAGGTTTGATTGTGGAAATGCGTGTCATTTTTGCTTCTGCTTCATAGGACGGAATGAGTTGTTCATATTCCTGTCTGCTCATGTAATTCAGCAGAAGGGGGATAACAACCATCATGATGAGTACCGGAATGCCCCACAGGAGTGTTTGATACTCTCCGCTTACGACAACATACAGCGATAAAAAAAGGGCAAAGATCGTGAACATCGCAATGTGGATGATCGAGACCTGTACCCGGGTTCCTTTAATTTTCATTCTGATTCTTTACTCGAGTGCCTGGATTTCCTTCTTGAATGAAATCCAGTAGAGTGCACCAACGAAGACCATACCGCCGATGATGTTGCCGATGGTGACGATAATGATGTTGTTGGTCCACATGGTGACCCATGACAGGTTGGCGAGCTTTGCGCCGAGTCCTGCTGCCTGGTCTGCGGTCAGGTAGGGCTGGGTGAGGAGTCCGGCAGGGATGAAGTACATGTTCGCGACACAGTGCTCGAATCCGGTGGAAACGAAAGCCATGATCGGGAACCAGATACCGACAATCTTACCGATTGCATCATCTGCGCAGATACCGAGGAGAATTGCAAGGTTGACGAGCCAGTTACAGCAGATGGCCTTGCAGAATGCGGACCAGAGTGCAGCTGAACCAATGTAGCTCGTCTTGCCCATTGCGATGCTGACTGCGGTCACACCGAATGCGGTTGCAGTTCCAACACCGGATGCGGACCAGGACGTAAGAGGTCCGACAGCCATGAGGTAGGCAAAGACAATTGAACCGATGAGGTTACCGATGTAAACCCATATCCACAGGTTGAGAACTGCTGCCCAACTGACTTTGTGCTTGAATGCTGCCATGGGGGCAAACATTGCGTCACCGGTGAAGAGCTCAGCGCCCGTCATCACGATGATAATAAGTCCCACGGGGAACACTGCACCGAGAATGAACTTTGCAAATCCTGCACCGAGGAGTGCAGCGGTACCGGTTACACAGACGGTTGCGAGGGATGCACCCATTGCGATGTATGCGCCTGCCATGAATCCACGCAGGAGCATGTTCCAGATCGGAAGGGCACACTTGCCCTTACCAGCGTCTCCGACCTTGGAGATAATTTGTACTGGGGGATGGAATACCATTTTTCATTTCACCTCATTTGGCTTTTAACCACCAAATAACACACAACTACCTATACGAGATAGGTGATTTAACGTCTTTCCAGAGCTTATTAAAAGTTTTCTAAAATCTCCTACAATTCCGGGGATTTTCGAAGAAGAAATAATTGTGTCCGTCGTCTGAAGTAAATTAGAAATAATTAATGTATTGGTAATGTTAATTATATTGTTGTTGGGCGGGGGTGCCCTCACGCATAATCTTATGTGTCTAA
>JBFFLM010000337.1:0-1803 GCA_041554835.1 Methanogenium sp. | reverse complement strand
GTACTGGTCACGGTAGGACGGGTCCGGCCGGTAGGACTTCTTCTCCAGTGGGACGTCGAATGTTCCTGTCATTGCAGCCACCTACATGATTAATCATGTAAATATGTGGGGTGCCTCCCGCCTGCGTCCGGCAACCGGTGCAGAAAAGGGGGACCCACAGGCACTATGCAGTGCGCTATAGATCTTAATTACCGAATAACAGGTATTAATGCTTTTAATGCAATACACATATGCAATGCATAACAGGTACCGGCGAATTGGGAGGGAGACCTTACGATGACAGGAAAATTTAACGAAATGGGGAAAATCCGCGAAATTGTTGCGCAGAACCCCAAAGGCATGAGCATCACCGAGATCGCAGGTGCCCTGCAGATCCACCGCAACACGGCGGCCAGGTACCTCGAAATCCTCATGCTCAGGGGAGACGTCGACATCAAACAGAGCGGCCCTGCCAAGAACTACTTTCCCGCACAGCGGATGCCGGTCGGCGCCCTCCTCGCCTTCTTCGACGACCCGACGGTGGTACTCAGCCGCCGCATGGAGGTGACACAGGCCAACAGACAGGCACTGGAACTCTTCGGCTGCGGCATGGACGCACTCTACGCAATCCCTCTGGAGGAGCTGCCTCACTCAGTCTTCAGGGATGACCGCGTTCTCGAGGGCGTCCGGCAGGCTGTCCAGGGCACGCCGGGCGACCTTCGCCTGCAGGCGAGAGTCAGGGGGGAGAGACGGGCCCTCCATCTTCACTTCATCCCGGTGGTCTTCGGGAACGGAAAGGAGGGGTGCGCCATCACCTTCGCCGATGAGACCGAGTACCGGGACGCAAAGGAACACGCCGGCGACTGGCAGGAGCGGTATGAAGCGCTCGCGGCAGACCAGACGGAATCGATCGTGCACCTGAAGCCCGACATGACGGTGACCTTCGCAAACCCGGCCTTCTGCCGGCGGACGGGGCGAAACAAAGACGAAATGATGGGTCTCAGGTTCCTGCCGATGGTCTCTGCAGAAGGACGGGAACGGGTCAAAGACATCCTCTCCTCGCTCACGCCTGATGAGCCGGCACGGACGGTCGAGGTGCGCACCGTCCGGCCCGACGGGACCCTTGCCTGGGAGGAGTGGACCTTCAGGGCGCTCTTCGCCGAAGGTGTACGGGTCAGCGGGTTCCACGCCACCGGGCGTGACGTCACCGCCCTGAAACACTGCACCGAACAGCTCCGCCAGTACCACCAGAACCTCGAGGCGCTCATCGCAGAGAGGATACGGGAGATGCAGGTCGCAAACCGTTCACTCCTCGAGGTGATCGCCGAAAAGGAAGCCCTTGAACGGGAGATTCTCTTCACCCAGTTCGCCTTCGACCACGCCTCCGACTCCATCCTCCTCTTCGATGCGGCCGGGCAGGTCTACAAGGCGAACCGGACGGCAGAGGACCTCCTCGGGTTCAGACCCGACGAGATCGGCGCCATCACCGTCTTCGATGTCAATCCCTCCATCAGCCTGGAGCGGTGGGAACGGATGTGGGCAGAGGCGGTCCCGGGCCGAAAGGAGCGCAGCCTCTCCGTGCACCGGCGAAAGGACGGAACGATCATCGATGTGGAGGTCTCCCGCACCTTCGTCCAGTACGGCGACCGCATGTACTTCTGCTCGATTGCACGCGAAGTGAGGAAGACCGCCACCAACGCCCGCACATAAAAAAAGACGCCATCAGGACAGGGTAGTCGCGCCCGCTGAGAGCCTCGGCCAGCAACCGGCCCATGCCGGGCCAGGCGAAGACCACCTCAGTGATCATCGCCCCGCCAATCAGTC
>JBFFLM010000336.1:0-1803 GCA_041554835.1 Methanogenium sp. | reverse complement strand
CAGGGGCAAGGATGTCCGTATCATCATCAACGGCGTTCCGGGGGGAGATCTCGGCATGTTCATGTCCGGGCCGACCTGTATCGTCCATGCAAATGCCGAACATGCACCGGGCAATACCATGGATGCAGGCACCATCTATATCCATGGAAATGCCGGTGATGCCGTAGCCCATTCAATGCGTGGCGGGGAAGTCTACGTCAAGGGGAACATCGGGTACCGCGGCGGTATCCACATGAAGGAATACCAGGACAAAAAACCCGTCCTCGTCGTAGGCGGACAGACCAGAGCGTTTCTCGGCGAATATATGGCCGGAGGCCTCCTCATTGTTCTCGGCAGGGGCCACGCCTGCCCCGTTGATGAACGTGGAATCGGAACAGGCATTCACGGAGGAGAAATTTTTATCAGAGGAGAGGTTCCTGAAAAGCACCTGGGTATCGGGGCAACAAAAAAACCTTTTACTGAAAAAGAACGGGAATTGATTCGCCCTTATATTGAAAAGTACTGCATCGAATTCGGCATCGATGACCCCTCACTCTTTGAAGATGAATATGTACGGATCGGACCGGCAAGCGCACGGCCGTTCGCCGGAAAATACACCTGGGAGTGATGATAATGAAAAGAAAAAATTACACCGATCTCAAGGAAGAGGTATGGGACACCGGCTTGTGCTCAGGATGCGGTGCCTGCGTTGCGATGTGTCCGGCAGATGCGATAATCTTCAGAAAAGACGGAGAATTTAGCAGGCCGGTGAATACCGGGTACTGCAAAGATGAAAATGACGCTGTCCCCTGCGGGGCGTGTTATGCCGCATGCCCGAGAACAAAAGAACAACAAACCCATCGCATGGCCGCAGCAGGCATTGGCAGATATCTTCGGATTCTGTCAGCACGGTCAGGATTTGAAGTCAAAAAACGCCAGAGCGGCGGAGCGGTAACGGCTATCCTGGCCACAGCCCTTGATGAGGGAACCATTGACTGCATCGTAACTATTACTGCCGACCCATGGACGCACGAACCCGCCGCCGTACTTATCACGGACAGAGAAGTCCTTATCGCCAAAGCGGGAAGCCGGTATGCATGGTGGGTCCCGCTGCTTTCTGCACTCAAAACAGCAGTGGTGACGCAAAAGAAAGGTAAATTAGCCATTATAGGGGTCCCCTGTGCCATTTCAGCAGCACGAATCATACAAGCATCAGAGCATCCTTTTCTGAAACCGTACGGACATGCAATACGACTGACAATCGGTCTCTTTTGTACAGAAACCTTCGATTATGAAAAGCTGATAAAAGGAAAAATAGGAAGTGAGATCGGCATCGAGTCCTGGGATATCGATCGCCTGGATGTCAGAGGCAAACTCATTTTGACACAGCACAATGGCGCTAAAACTGAGATTCCACTTACTGATCTCGAAGGCTGCGTACGTCCGGGTTGTCATGCCTGCGGAGATCTGACCGCCGTGGATGCCGACATCTCGGCTGGAGCAATCGGAAGTGCTGAGGGATGTACTACCCTCCTGGTACGAACACCTACCGGCGAAGGTTTTGTGGACCGTGCCGTTGAACGCGGCGCGCTTCTCATCGAAGGAGAAACAAACCTGAAGATCATCGAACGGTTGGCGGGTGACAAGGCCAAACGTCTTGAAAAGTAATTTTCCCGGAGAGGCCCCACTTCCGGCTTTTCGAAAGAATATCTTTTTCTTTTTCTGAGTGTGACGTAAGACTACAGCAATACAATACCGCATATTTTGAGGATTGTGACGACATTATGACCCAGCTGAAATTTATCAACCACCTCATTGACGAAT
>JBFFLM010000335.1:0-1818 GCA_041554835.1 Methanogenium sp. | reverse complement strand
GGGAAATCCCCATCAACAGGGTAACGGGACGATAGAGCGTCCGGGGAAAGAACGGTACGTGCTGCGTTATTGATGGCTATGAAGCGGCCATTCACATCCAGAACGGCCATAGGAATGGGATTTGAGGAAAAAACGGAAAAATATCCCTCACCATCCGCCGGAAGAGCCTGTCCGGTCTGCCTGTCCCCGCCCCCATACGGGTCGTCGTTCACCTCACAGACCCCCCAATCCATGATGGTCGGATCCCTGACGGTCCCACCGCCAGCAGGATGCTGCTTCATTTCGGTCCACCCTATATTCCACCGAAATGATGCATACACAATACCAGAACGTCATCTTACATAAAGGAGAAGGATGCTCCCGGCCTCTTATTCGGCAGGGATGGAAACGGGAAGATTATCGGCGTCCAGAAGGGAGAAAAGTCCCGATACACCGTCCGTGGCCATGTCCCTGAGGACCCTTGGGACCTGGAGCGCCTCGGCCCTTGCCGTCTTCCTGAACCGTCTGCCGATGACCTTCGCTTCCTGGCGGCGAAGACGCAGGGCCCGTCCAGGGGGGTCCTCAGGCTGCATCGCAATATTGAAGGCGGCGTTGACATCGGCATGCATGGTGAGGCCGCAGGCAGGGCAGTCAAACCGTTTGCGGTGCCGAAGGCCAGTACTGCCGCACCGGCTGCACCGTTTTGAGGTGAACGATGGATCCACATAGACGACCGGAATCCCCCGGCGGGAGGCATTCTCTTCCACCTGCCGCTGGAACCGGGCAACCACCACGGAGTTGATGGAGAACCCGGCAGAACCGGCACGGGGGGATGATCTTTTCCCCCGCCTCCCGGAGCTGAGGCGTTCAAACTTGATCCCGGCGCCGAGCCGCTCTGCTGCATCAACCACCTCGCGGGAGACCTCCCGGTAGATCAGCCGGATCAGCTCCTCCTCGCGTCGATGCAGTGCCTTCACACGCCGGGAACCGCTCTTTTTGCGCAGATTGCAACGTTCCTGTTCAAACCGGCGGTGAAGCCGTGACACCTCGCCGCCAAGTTTTGCACAATACCCGCTCTCCGGTTCTCCAGCAACCACGGTGTGTCCGGTCGTATTCAGGTCGATGCCGATCCATACCGGGGAGAGGGGGGGAGAGAAAGGTGACAAAAATGAGGGAGTTGACGCACAGGGACCAGATGAAAGGACAGGAGTGGAGGAAACGTGGATGGGAGGAAGTGAAGAGACGAAAGAGGATAATTTGGGGGGAGAAGAGTCAAACAATAAAGGGGAATGGACGCACCGGGAGGCAGAGGCAGAAGAGAGATGAGCAGACGACGACAGAGGAGAACAGGGGAGAAGGGTACACGCAGGAGGAGCGGGAGACGCGACGTGCAGGGCATGCGGCAGACCACCGGGCCTGCCGCCGGATGATGGGATGTCACCGACAGACGTGTGAAAACCTCCGGATGCTTACTGAGTTTCTTGGACTGCCTTTGATATAACTCTTAGCAGAAATCTATTTTTAGTAATGGAGGAATATATTTAATTCCTGCATTCGTACGTACGATCATACTTATTTTACGCAAATATTTTCCGGGAACCGGATGGTCTCACAGCATCACCGGAAGCGATCCTCTTTCATCGTCCCGATCCCGGCAGAAGACATTCCCTGCATCCCACCGGCACGCATACCCGGCAACGAAATCCGACCGATATCCGGTGGATATCCGGTGGATACCCTCCCGAATACTCACCATAGAAATGGCAGGAATTGACCCCCACCCCCTCGTTCGGACGGTATGCCTGCCGGCCCCCTGCGGCTGCCTTCTTTACAGGAGAG
>JBFFLM010000334.1:0-1819 GCA_041554835.1 Methanogenium sp. | reverse complement strand
GCAATTTCCGCATATTATTTATTAAGTCATTCGTATTCGTCGAGAATGTAACAATGACAGGAAATATGGGTATTCATGAGCCACACGTTCGTCGATATCCGGTGCCCGAAGGACATGGTCCGCAATCCCTTCGCGGTTGCCAGAGGCAGGGCGCCTCCCCGGCGCATAAGAAACGCTTAAATAGAGCCCTGTTCTGGAAAAATGGCCCATATAAACGATCAACACAGAAGCGAAATACGGGCGGATCTCCCCCTCCCCCTACCCTTTGCACCTCCGGAAAACGCCCGCCTGTACAGGGCCGGTATAAACCATGGAAAATGCCCTGTTTCTCCTGAAAACCGATATAATCGCTTATTTTTTCAACACCCCAAAACTTTTGAAAATACGCCCAATCTGCCCGTATTTTGGCCCTCGTCAACGGGAATATCCCCTCGGTTTCGTTGCGGCTGACGAAACGTCGGGCATGAGAGTGCATGGGATCCCCGGTTCCTGCCCCCTGCATCTGCCAACGCCGAAAAGAGGCCCTTTCCTCCGGCAATCGTTCTGTCCGATCATCCCGTCCGATCCTCCCCATGCAAAAAATGAAATACCACCTCTCCCCATAAGGCACCCAACCAGAGGTGGTCACATGCAGATCGTCCCGTTCATCCATGCCCTCCGGCATCCGTTCACGATCCCGGTGGGACCCGGCATCGCCCTCGACCGGTTCGTGTACTCGTATCTCGTGTACGGGGAGACGATCACCCTCATCGACACGGGCGTCGCCGGGTGCGAGACGCGGATCTTCGACTATATCCGGTCCACCGGCCGCAGCCCGGCGGAGATCACCCGGATTGTCCTCACCCATTCCCACCCCGACCATATCGGGGCGGCACGGACCATCCAGGATGTGACCGGATGCCATATCGCAGCCCATCCCGCCGAGCGGGCATGGATTGAGGATGTGGAACTCCAGAACCGCGAGCGGCCGGTGCCGGGATTTGCCACGCTCGTCAGCGGACCGGTGCAGGTGGACCACCTCATCACAGACGGCGATACCACCGAACCGGATGCCATTCATGGCTGGGAACTGGAGGTGATCCACACCCCCGGTCACTCGCCCGGCTCAATCTCCCTCTTCATGCACGGGAACGGGGCGCTGTTCTCCGGCGATGCAGTACCGGTGGCAGGAGATCTGCCGGTCTATGACGACGCCCTCGCCTCGATGCAGTCGCTCCGGCGGCTCCGGGACCATCCGGGCATCCGTTTGCTCCTCTCGGCATGGGACGACCCCAAAACCGGCGATGAGACATACCGCCAGATGGACCGGGCGGCGGAGTATCTCCAGACTATCCATGACGCCGTCCGTGCAAACGCCGCCCACGGTTCTTCCGACCCGATGGAGCTTGCCAGAACCACTGCCGCCGCCATCGGCCTGCCGCCCGAGGCGGTACAGCCCCTTCTCGCCCGAACCTTTGCCGCCAACCTGCGGGTCAGGGACAGAACAGATCTCCTGGCAGACGCCCCTCACCCCTGAGCCGGGGACGGGCATCTCCGTTCCGGGAGGACGTGATGCAATGTACGGGCATTTCCTCAGGAGCGGCATGACGACCCCGCCGCAATTTCTCTTCTGCACCGGACGGGCAGGCGGGATGGTGAACCGATCACCCATGCCCGCACCGGCTCCCTGAAAAAAGTCCCGGAGTAGGTGAACCACCCCCCCCGGATATGCATCCAAACAAATCCTTTTTAAGAGAAACTAATTAAAGTATAATAATTTATCCCAATATATGCAAACAAATCAAATAATCGACCTGTCATCCAATGTTTTGATCCTCAT
>JBFFLM010000333.1:0-1851 GCA_041554835.1 Methanogenium sp. | reverse complement strand
CGATGACGGAATCATCGACCTCGCAAACCTCGTCATCCTTGTCGGTGAATGGGAGCCGGGGGCAACGGCGTACCGCCCGAAGAGCATGTTCGAACTTGCAGAGATCCATGGCACCACGGTCGTGGCCATTGACCCTGAGACCGGCGAGACCTATGAACTTCCTCATGATGACCGCATCTTCGAGACCTACACCCAGCTCGATGAATACAACAGGGAAAGTATTCCCAAGGGAGTGTACCTTGCCACGTTCCAGAGGTACAGGAAGATGCTCAGAACGGAAGCGGAAAAGGCAGGCCTCCCTGAAGATGTCATAGAACCGGCATCAGCCACCCTCCTCCCGTACTTTACACGGACACAGCTTCTGGCACGGCGGTACCGGCGCTACTATACCCTGACCGGCACCTCCGTCTCCCTGCTTGCGGCACTCGCAGTAGCCACCATCACCTCCCAGACCCTCTTCTTCCCTGAAAAAACCTGGATCATCTGGCTTGAGGTGGTGGAGATTCTATGCATCATCATCCTGATGGCCGCCACAAAATACGGGGATTTTCACAGGAAATGGATTGACTATAACTTCCTTGCCGAACGGATACGGGCTGCATTTTTTCTCTGCATCGTCTGTATCCATTGTGAATCTCCCGATACGCCGCCGCATATGAGCCTGTCAAATCGTCCGAATGACTGGATGGTAATCGCATTTGAGTCCATCATGGAAACACGGCCGATCTCCTACTGCCGTCTTGACATCCCGTTTGCCCCCATGAAGAAGTTTTTCCGTTCTGCATGGGTCAGCAACCGGCTCAGGTTTTATGAAAAGGCGAGTGCCCATGCAGGCAGAACCTATCTTGCAATGCTCGCCCTCGGCGAAATCCTCTTCGTTGGGACCCTTATCTTTGCCGTGATGCACGCCCTCGGTTTTGGCCATACTGTCGGTGCTGACGGGGGATTTGACACAGCACTTGCCCTTGCCTATCTCACGATAACTCTGCCGGCAGTGGGCTCTGCCATCGCCGCCGTCAGGTTACAGAGGGAGTACCTCCGCAATGCCGAACGGTATGCCCACGTCGTCAGACACCTGACGGCCATCCGCAGTAATGTCCGCCATGCCCACAGCATGGAGGAACTCTGCAATCTCCTCCAGGAAATGAACGAACTGACCCTTCGCGAACAACAGAACTGGAGAATTGTCTTCAGGTTCAGAAGAATTGAAGCAATGTGAACGCGGCCCCTCAAGCCGGATTCCATGAATCCGGGTATCAGGCCAAAAAAATAAGGTGCCCGCTTATTCGCGGAACAGGATGTGGGTGGTAACCGATGAGGCCTCAAAAAAGGTCCTGCAGAACTCAGCGACAACCCGCGGCGAGTATTCCTTGCAGCTGAAGATGTCAAGATATGCGGCGTTGGTTTCGTTCGCGAAGTGACCGGAGACCAGTGACGTTTCGATCAGCTGGGCCAGCGAGTACCCGGCAACCTTCTCGCACGGTCCGAAATGAACAATGGTGGGTTCGCCGAATCTCTTCATATCAATTCTGTCGCACAGTTCGATGACAAACTCGCGGATCTTCTCCGCATCACGAATAGTGGCGGGGTTGCAGTCCTTCAGGTCCACACTGGTGTATAGTCCCCAGGCTCCACTCTCCTTGAATGTCGTCTCGATCTCATCATCCGTAAGCGTTTCCGGATACGGCACCGGGGCGTTCCCGGATGCTGCACCAATAGTGTTCATAACTTTGCTGGCTGTTTCCATTCAACCCCCCTCCGGGAGCCGCCTTGGAGGCTAATTGCGATAAATAGAATACATCTTCAGGATTTAAAATTTTCCTTGATGATAATCAGATAGAATCAATTTTG
>JBFFLM010000332.1:0-1862 GCA_041554835.1 Methanogenium sp. | reverse complement strand
GCACGTCCACCGGTATCCTCCCCGCGGCCGCCGTCGCATTGACGTGGAGATACTGTCCGTTTTCGTGCACAATACGGCTGACTTCACGTATCCGCTCGATGGTGCCGATCTCATCGTTTGCATAATTGACCGAGGTGACGACCGTATCCTCCGTCACCACCTCCCCGAGAACTCCGGTGTCGACAAACCCCTCGGCACTGACCGGGACAATCTCATAGGTATAGCCCTGCTTCTGGAGCTCTTTCATCGGGTTCAGGACCGAGATGTGCTCGACGGCCGACGAGACCACCTTCATCCCGGCCTTTTTGTTCCTGAGAGCTGTCCCCCGGATGGCGAGGTTGTTCGCCTCCGTCGCACAGCTGGTAAAGATGATCGTCGCGGGCGACTCGGCGCCTATCAGCGATGCCACCTTTCCCCGGGCCTCCTCCAGGGCCCGCTTTGCCTCAAGGCCCGGCGTATGCAGGGAGGACGGATTGCCATAGTCATGGATCAGGTAGCGCGAGGCAAAGGCAACCACCCGTTCATCGACCGGGGCAGCGGAGGTATGATCCAGATATATCGTCTCAATTCCCCCTTTAGAATGAGATGACGGCGTCCGCCTCGAGGGCCAGATCGTTCAGGGTCGCCGCTCCCGCGATGCGTGCCCCCCCGATGAAGTCCCCCCGCTCCATCCCGAGCAGCTGGGTGCTCTGTTCGCAGACAAAAAAATCCACCCCGGCGGCCGCCGCCTGTTCGATGACCGCGTTCAAGCTCGGAAACGACCCGATCCGAATCTTCTCCGCCTCTCCCTTTTTCATGACCGTAATTCCCTTGATCATGAAGAATATGCTCGCCTTCACGTCCATTGCCGCCGCCGTCGCCCCAAGGATAAACGGCCCGTACAGCCGCTCCGGCGTATCCGTGCCGCTCGTCTGGACATACAATATCTTCGCCATCACGTCTTTCTCCTGATATAGAAGGTCAACATCCCCTCTTCCTTCTCGAATTTCACAATCTCATGGCCGGTCCGCCGTGCCCACCGGAGGATATCCTCCTCGGCGGCAGGGTCGTCCGCCTCGACCTTCAGCACCTGTCCCGGGGCGATCTTTTCGATCTCCTCTTTGGTCATGGCAATCGGCATCGGACAGAACATCCCTATGCAGTCGAGTTCAGCGTCGGCATCAGTGTCAGCAGTCATTAATGGTATGCACCCCAAAGTCCCCGGATATTTCGTTGCATCGGGTACCAGTCCTCCCTATACCGGGGGAGTATAAATACCTAATGACGGCAGAGGATTGGAAGAAGAGATATAAAGGCAATTTTGAGGCCAAATCATCATTTAGCCCACAATTATCGATTTTTGGGATTCCTGACGGTGGGCCGGCCCTACGCTCCACCCCGGAGAAGATCCCATCAATAGCAAAGAGAGATGGATACGAGCCTGATCAAACCCCGGCATTAGCCCCCGGCAGAGATGCATGGACCGACCTCTCCCGGATTCCATGAAAACCATTGCCGTGCGGCGCATCCACGGGAACATCCGGAAGAACGAACAGACTATGTCAGATTCCGTCATCCGACGGGGTCGGTTCTCCCTTCGACCCGGCAAACCGGTAATGATTACGGGGAATATACATCTCAAAGCGGGCGCCCTCACCCGGCGCACCCGTCTCCCCGATGGTAATTCCCGTGATCTCCAGGATCTCCTTTACCAGGAAGAGACCCATCCCTTTCTTCTTCTCGTGCTTTCGATCAAAGACCGCCCCTTTCATATCAAAGGGAATTCCCACGCCATTGTCTTCGAACACGAGGGTCAACCCATCATCCGTCTCCTGACAGGTCAGTGCTATCTCCGTAACCGACTCCCCGTGTTCAAGCGAGTT
>JBFFLM010000331.1:0-1868 GCA_041554835.1 Methanogenium sp. | reverse complement strand
TCTGGACGTCGGCGATATTGTGCCTGAGATTGCTTCGCTGGTCCTCGAGATATTTGATCAGGTGCTCCTTCGTCGGGTCCGACTTCGCATCGTCCAGCATCCGGTCGAGGTTTCTGTACCGGCCCAGCTGGTCGTCATAGAGGCGGTCGAGCGCCTGCAGGCGGTGTTTCTCGATGTTGTAAGAGTCGATGTTTGCGATGAGGTCCGAAAACGGCTCGGCATAGTTCCCGTCGATCGTGAGCATCCCGCCGTCGAGCTGGAACTTCGAGCCCCCTATCTCCACGTCGAAGGCATGCGGCACATTGCCGTCCTGCGTCGCCGACCATGCCTCGGCAGCGTCGAAGTCCGCGTCCCGCAGGGTGAGGGCGTTGTGGTCGAGGCGTTCACCCGTGATCGGCGGATGGATCCACGCCTGTTCCTTCTCGTCCCAGACGGTCCATGGGGCCGTGGTCGGCGGCTTGAACCACGAGTCGGTCGCCTCGTCATAGACGTATCCCTCGTCCTGCCGCCGCCGGTCGAGATCGGACTGCCATTCGTCGGCCCGTTCGTCGTACCACTCCTGCCGGTCCCTTTGGAGGTTGCGCTCGTCCTCTTCGGTCCACGGCGTGCCGTCCGCATGCCATGCGTCGGGGATGACTTCTCCCCCGCTCCCGCCCCCGGCGCCCGAGCCGCCGCTGCCGCCGCCTGCCGCCGAGGCACCGCCCGAGAGCCCCTGTATGAAGATCGGCCCGTTGATGAGGATGGTGAGGATCAGGGACGCCCCGCCGGAGATGATCTGGGCGGCCCAGTCGGTTCGCAGGCAGTCATTGGCATTGAGCGGGTCGCGGAGGCAGTCGTCGCCCAGGACCGGCGTCACCAGGAACATCGCCGTAAGAACGAGCGCTCCCACGGCAACGCCACGGTTCCCCTTCTTTGCCATGACCTGTTCCTCCTCGACGACCGGGGTCCGCATGATCGCATACGCGAGAAGCGGGCCTACGATCAGGTTCAGGTGCAGGAGCATGTACTCCGTGATGCCGAGGAGATTGTAGAGGATGAAGACGACCACGATGGGGGCCGCGATCCCAAGGACGAAGATCATCGGTTTCGGGATTTTTTTCCGGTACGGCTGGAGGGGGAGGAGACGCAGGTCGATCTCCTTTCGGTACTTCGCAAGCATGACGGGCATCCCGATCATGATGAACGGCGTGATCCAGTCGATGCCCTCCGGCCCCACTCCCCGGATGCTGGAGTAGATGAACCAGATGACGGCCGCCACCACCCCGCCCATGATGGCGAAGCGGTCCCACCACTTCTGCGGCCGCTTGGTGACCGGCACCTCCTTTTTGATCCGGTTGTAGGTCTCCTTGTCCATCATGTCAAGGCTCGCTTCCACTCCATGGGACGGGCCGTTCGGCTGAGCAGCAGGCTTTGCTGCAGGCGAAGACCGGGACTTCGTCCCCTTCTGTGCCGGTGCGGCCGGTGACGGCCCCGGTGCAGTCTTCGCTTTCGCCGGCTTCCGGCCTCCCCGGCCCTCCGGTTGCGCCTGTGGGGTGGCCGGTGCGGCCGGTGCGGGAACGGGCGGCACGCGGCTGACCCATGCCGTCCCGTCCCAGGCGAGCCATCCCTCGCGGTCCGGGTCCGGCTGCCACCATACCCCGTTCTCGTCCTGCACCCGCAGCGCGTTGACCTGATCACGGTAGACTGCCGCACCGAGCTTGCCTGCCTTTCGTTTGCGGCGAAGTTCCTGATATTTTCGTTCTGCACTCGTAAAATCCGGCTGCACCATATTACACGCCCCTTTACAGAGAAAAAACCGGATTCACTGATATAATTTGCTGTTTTTACCGAAAGCATTTCATTGTGGCAGTGGAGGCAGGTCTCGGAGT
>JBFFLM010000330.1:0-1887 GCA_041554835.1 Methanogenium sp. | reverse complement strand
TGGTCCTGGTAAATCGCCCGGTATGACGGATCCGATACGGTGCACCGGGTAACCGTAGATTCTGTCGCAGATCGAAGGTTAATTCCATAATTTTCGCACTCGGTCACACTCACGTCCGAAACGGTTTCGTTGGCCGAGGAGAGGAGTTCTAACCCATTATCGCAGGTAGCTACATTTACATTAGACACCGTTGCATTTGTGGTGCCCCAGAGGACGACACCATAAGTGGTATTGGAAAGGTCGAGTTCTTCGACGGTGACATCATTGCAGTTGACGCAGTACACCGCCCCGGCATTCGACGCCGCACCAATGGTCGTCCCGGTTTCCCCGACACAATAGACGATGAGCCTGCCATCGATGGTGTTGGAAGAGTCGATTGAATGGCTGTCGAAATGACTGTGGGATGTATAGGTACCGGTCAGACCGAAGTTGTTGCGGTTATCTGAGAGGATGTTGGAGGTAAGGGTGGCATTTATACATCCATCTATTAGGAGCCCGTTATATTCTCCACCGGTGATGGTATTGTTGGTGATGACAGCGTTATCGGAGCCATCCATGTAAAGGCCTGCATCATAGGCGGAATAGAAATCTCTGGTATTGCGAATGATATTATCTTCAATCAAAACGTTATCTGAACCTGCGACTTCCAAACCAAAATATCGATTATCCTCGAGGAAATTTTCATTGAAAATGGTATTGTCCGAATACAATATCACTGCTCCACCATAGCCGGATTCAAAACCAAAGTTGGAAATTGTATTTTCTGAAATAATCGTATTCGGGGAATAAGATGCGTAAATCCCCCAGCCATAAGGAGCATCACGTATAACGTTTCCGGAGATGGTATTCTGCGATCCAAGGGAAATATAGATTGCATCGCTTTGTCCTGAAAAAATGGTATTTTGATGGATAGTGCACAATGTGCAGGTATCCAGAATGATATTCCACGAACTGCTCCCCGAAATAGTCGTCCGCTCAATCGTTGCATTTGTCGCGGAATCTATGTACACCCCTTCGTCTTCATTGTCGGTAATGACACAGTCTCTCACGATGACATTAGAAACAGAACGGACAATGACTCCTGTTCCCTGGTTTTGGGTTGCAGTACAGTTCTGCACGACGACACCTGTACCGCTGATACCTATCCCTGCATAACTGCCCGACTCAGAATCGGTTACCACAAAACCATCAAATATTATGTTATCAGCGGTGAGGGCTACTACGTCAAGATTTGTACTTCGATCCCCCTGGATAACCGGATTTCCAATGCCTTGAAGGGTCAGCGTTTTTCCGACCGTAATATATTCTTCATACGTTCCGGCAGAGACATTGATCACATCACCGGCCGAGGCATTATCGATCGCATACTGAATCTTCAAATAGTCGCCTGGTACATTGATTACACCTGCAGAAACCCCCGGAATTCCTGCACAGATGAGAAGGGGGGCCAGCATGAGAACCAGCCACCTGATTTTCTTTCCTTTTCCATACTTAATCACAGAAATCACCTCACCTTGAAAAGAGCACGTGGACTCCCCCCAAACTGGCATTTATTGGTATCGGTAACAATGGAAAGTATGTGTAAAAATTAATAACATTTTGTATGTGACGAAGCGTTTTCCCGCGAGTTTGCATCGATTATTGTTTCGATCATCATCGAATGAGGTTCCGGCAGCAGTGCATCGAATTCCGTATGCATAGGGGGATGCAGGATGGATGGAGGGCTGCCGGGCGTAGTTGTTTCGCACTGTCTTTTTCTGCGAGGTGGTGCCGGTAGTCTTCCGGTCGGGAAATTATAAATTGGAGAGCAATGATTCATCACCAGGAAATCTCACCATCACAGGGAGGATCGGTATGAAGAATGGGGAGGTGTTGATGCTGGCCGGC
>JBFFLM010000329.1:0-1894 GCA_041554835.1 Methanogenium sp. | reverse complement strand
GAGGTCGTCGTCGAGGAGCCCGGCGAGCGGATGGGGTTCATCTCCACCAAGGGCATCAAGCCGGAGCCGATCCCGCTTGTGCTGAAGGTGGTCATCATCGGCACCCCGGAGATTTACCAGATCCTCATCACGGGGGATCCGGACTTCTCGGAGTTCTTCAAGGTCCGGGCCGATTTCGACACCGTGATGGACCGCACGGAGGAGAACGTCCGCAACTACGCCTCCTTCATATGCGGGCTCTGCGAGGAGTACGACCTCCGCCACCTCGACCCGTCGGGGGTCGCACGGGTGATCGAGTACGGCTCGCGCCTGGCAGACGACCAGAACAAGCTGACGACCCGCTTCTCCCGGGTGGCCGACATCATCCGGGAGGCGAGCTACTATGCCGGCCTGGACGGGGCGGAGTACACGAGTGACCGCCACATCCTGAAGGCCGTCGAGGAGAAGATCTACCGCTCGAACCTCGTTCAGGAGAAGGTGCAGGAGTACATCACGAAGGGGATCTTTCTGATCGACACCGAGGGGGAGACGGTCGGGCAGGTCAACGGCCTCTCGGTGATGGGTCTCGGGGATATCGCGTTCGGTCGCCCGTCCCGGGTTACCGCCTCCATCGGGACCGGCCGGGGCGGGGTCATCGATATCGAACGCGAGGCCGCGATGGGCGGGCCGACGCACACAAAGGGCGTCCTCATCCTCTCGGGGTACCTGAACGCGATGTATGCGCAGGACAAACCGCTATCGCTCTCTGCCCGGCTCGTCTTCGAGCAGAGCTACGGCGGCATCGACGGCGACAGCGCCTCGAGCACGGAGCTCTACTCGATCCTCTCGGCGCTCTCCGGCCTGCCCATCAACCAGGCGATCGCGGTCACGGGCTCGGTGAACCAGAAGGGCGAGGTGCAGGCCATAGGCGGCGTCAACGAGAAGCTCGAGGGACTGTTTGATGTCTACAAGGCGAAGGGGCTCACCGGAAAGCAGGGGGCGATGATCCCGGCAAGCAACGTCCAGAACCTGATGCTGAAAGACGAGATCATCGAAGCGGCCAAGGAGGGGAAGTTTACCATCTATCCGGTTGCGACGATCGACGAGGGCATCGAGGTCCTCACCGGCGTTCCGGCCGGGAAGCGGCAGGCCGACGGGACGTTCGAGAAGGGAACGGTGAACGAGCTCGTCGACAAGCGGCTCCGCGAGATGGCGGAGACGATGAAGGAGTTCAGGGACGGAGCGTGAGGAACCGTCTGCCGTCGTCCGGGTCGGGCCGATCACCGTGAGGTATGCACAGGGGAGGCCCGGCGTACACCTTTGCACGCTCGGGGGGTGAGAACCTGCATCCCCCTCCCGCACGTCTCTTCAGCGGGAGAGGGGAGGGTTAAAAAAGAAGTGGTGCCGGGAGAAGTCAGGAAAAGAAGAGTTATTTCTTATTTTGTCCGGGGTTGTCCTTCTTCTCCTTCGTATCTTTTACGCTGTGTTCGTTCGGACCCTTGGTATCCGGTGATCCGGGGGAACCGGTCTCATCGGGGGTATTTTCCGTGGCCTGGGAAACCGGGGCGCCCACCACCTGCGGGGATGTCCGGGTGACGAAGAGCGTGGGCAGATCGCCGCTCTCGCCGGTGATCGACTCCATGATTGCACAGATCCTGTCAAGGAGTTCATCCGGCGCCTCGCCCTCCAGTTCTGCGGAGGCGGCGGCGAGTTTCTCATTGGCATGATCGAGATATCGCAGGACTTCTTCGAGTTTGGTCACCACCTTTCTCTCCGTTCCGCGGGGGAGGTCGAGCGCTTCGATGTCGGTGATGAGCTGCTCCGTCGCCTTCATCGGACTGTCTATCTCCAGGGGGAGTACATCAATCCTGACCGTATCAGTATCAGAGAGGTCTGTTTCGTCCGTGACGGTCAG
>JBFFLM010000328.1:0-1897 GCA_041554835.1 Methanogenium sp. | reverse complement strand
TTCGATCGGTCCTGTAGAGAAGACCAGTCGAATCGATCTCTGCAAAGGTCCTTCCCTCAATCTCCTCGAGGTGCACCACCTTGCCGGTGGTCCCGGTGCTCGGATACCTGACCCGGACGCCGGGCACAATAGTCTCACTCTCCATTGATCTACATGGAATCGGCGAAAATATAAAAATTGGCGCACAATGATGGTGTACGAATGAATCCTTTTGCCATACGCCATCTTGAATACGGATTTGATGATATCGGCCGGCAGATCATGCATCCGGAGGACGTATGCAGGGCCGCAGAACCGGTCATGGAAGAGATAGGGGTCACCGAGATCGTGGATATCACCCGGCTCGATCGGCTCGATATCCCCGTCTGGGCGGCAATCCGGCCCCGTGCACCGCCGGGATCAAAACCCGTCCACACCGGGGCAGGAACCACGCCGGCACTCGCCCGGTCATCGGCGATGATGGAGGCTATCGAACGGTTCTCCGGGGAATTCAGGGCACACTTTCTGAATATTGCGTCATATGAGCAGATCGGCCTTACCCGCGCCGTCGACCCCCATGACCTGATTCTCCCCCGCGAGCTCGATATCGGGGAACAGCTCCAGTGGTGCACCGCATGGGACGTCCTGAACGAAACGGAGTGCGAAGTCCCTGCAAACGCCGTCTATTACCCCTACGACCCGATGAGTATGGCCGCCCAGCTCTTCCGGAGCGACGCAAACGGCCTTGCAGCCGGGTCCGAACCCGAAGGCAGCCTCCTGCAGGGCATGCTTGAGGTCATCGAAAACGATGCGATGAGCATTGCGCACCAGAACGGGTCGTACCCCGTTCGTCTGACCCTGACGGCAGACGGGCCTGCCGCCGCCCTCTCTGAAACGCTCGAAGCGGAGGGAATCGAAGTTCACCTCTGGCTGATCACGGGAAAAACAGGAATTGCCACGGTGGCAGCCGCCGCCGATGATACCGTTGCACGCGACCCCTTCATGGTCGTGACCGGCAGTGCTGCCGATCTGGACCCGGAAGTTGCCGCCGCAAAGGCCATCCTGAGATGTGTCTGCAACCGTGGGAGCCAGCTGCATGCCCAGGAATCGGGCGTGATCAAGACCCGCCACGGGATGATCGAAAAGGCAGGGTACGAACGCTACAAACGCATCAACCGGATCTGGTTTGCCGCGGCAGACGACGTCCCAATCACCGATGTGCCCGACCTGAGCAGCGGATACGTGGACGAGGACATTCGCACCGTCCTTGAGGCCGTCGCCCCCCACACCGACCGTGTCTGTGCCGTCGACCTGACAAAGACCGCTCTCCCCGCATCACGGGTCATCATCCCCGGCTTTGAGGTCTCATACCTCGACCCGTCGAGGACAAAGAGCAATGCCCCGAACCCGTATACGGAAAAGTACTACTGAACGATACAACGAACCGTTAATCTCAGAGAGAATATTTTTTTTTAAAAAAAGAAGGGAGAAAAACAAGGAGCGGCGCCGTCGTGCACCGGCTACCGGACCGTCCTTCCCTGCATCACATCTTCTTCTGTCACCCTGAAGACCTTTCCCGTCTCCACGATGGTATATTCACCCATGGGCGTGATGCCGCCGGACATCGTGGTCGTGGGATACGGCACGACAAACGTCCCGTCAACGCTCTCCTGGCGGTATGTAAAGGTGCGGCCCGTATCGGTCTTCAGCGAAATTTCGATGGTCCCCTCGCCCTCGATGACCGCCCCCGGCACGTACTCGAATATCTTCACATAGCTCAGGTCATAGAGCGGTAATTCCGATGAAGATGCATATGAAACCGATAATAATGAATTTCTTATTATCCAGGATTTTCTGAAATTCCATTGTGCTTCAGATAATACTCAGCGCCTGAGTATGTTAAATATTGTGAGAAGAG
>JBFFLM010000327.1:0-1906 GCA_041554835.1 Methanogenium sp. | reverse complement strand
TTATCGTACCCAAAAAATAGAATCTGCCCTGACGCAACCATTCCTCCGTTTGCGGTGCCGGTCGCGGTGCCGGGGCCCCGCCCGGGGTGATCCCAAACGAACAACTAATGACGTCGTGCCGCCAACCTTGTGATACTACCATGGCTGAACGTGAGGAGACGGACCGTCTGTTACTGGTCATTAAAAACGGCAATGTCCACGAACGCCGCAGTGCGTCGGATGCCCTTGCGGCACTGGGCAGCGAGGCAACCGAACCGCTCATCCGGGCGCTTCTTGCGGAGCAGAACAACGATGTCCGGTGGTACCTGTCCCGGGCCCTGGCAAAGATCGGCGCACCGGCGGTCGACGACCTCATCGCGGTCCTGATTGCAGAGGATGACCGGGACACCCGGCGCTATGTGGCGGCGGCGCTGGGTGCCATCGGGGAGCCTGCAATCGATCCCCTCATCGGCCTTCTCGGGGACGACGACCCCGACCTGAGGGGCTATGCGGCCCTTGCCATCGGGCGCATCGGGGAGCCTGCCATCCCGAAACTCCTGGACCTGATTAAAAATTCGGAAGGGGTTGTCAACCGCTGCGCCCTGATGACGCTCTACAAGATGGGCGAAGTCGGCCCCGAGGCGCTTGCCGACTACCTGAGCGAATAGATAAAAAAAATCTTTTTTTCTATAGCCCGAGGAGGGCTCCCGCCGGATACTTCTTTACGATATCAGCGATACCCAGACCGGTGATGTACTTCATCAGCTCCTCGTGGTCGCGTTCGTAGTACATGTGCGCCGAGACGGAGGTGTGCGAATACCACCCGACAGGAAGACCGAGGGCGTCCGCGATGAATTGCTGGAGGTGGACGAGCGCGTACATGTTCGCCCCGAGGGCCGAGAGCATGTCATTGGACCGAAACTCCACGTGCATGTTGAGACTGCCGTCGCGGACGAAGCACTGGAGGCGCTGGAGGCAGGGGGGGTTTGCCGAGGGTTCGTCGAGTTCGGGGTGCCACGTGATCGCAAGGGCGCGGCGTGACGAGGGCTCCTCCCGCAGTTTTTCGATGATCCAGGCAATCTGGTCAAGACCGTTGCCGTCGCCGTTGCCCCTCAGGATACCGTCGTCGCCGCGGACGGGGTAGTCGAAGAGTCGGTCGTGGTAGGTGTACACGAACTCGTTTTCGGTCCCGTGGAGCAGGTCATGGACGTACTGCTGCATCGCCCGCTCCCCGAACATATTGCAGGGGCTGATCATGTAGTCGGCAAAGGGGCTGTTTACCTGGATGGAGAACGGTTCGGGAAGTTCGAGCGTCCTTTCCCCGTCTTCGGTCACCACTTCGCAGCCGTATCTGCAAATCGCCTTGATGACTTCCTCATGCGCCTTTCCCAGGCAGTAGGCACGGACATTTAACATCGCTATATTCCTCGCTGGTCGCTTTTGGCGGCTCACACCCCGGAAAAACCGGCGTGTCCCCCCCGGGCGTCGTACAGAAGTTCTCACCCTGAAGAATGATTAATCATGTGATTGGAAGTGCACTCCTGACAAGGATTAATGCCTCTCCCGCAGTACTATTGAACCATGCAGGCGTCACCGGAGATGGAGGCTTATTTTGCCTCTCTAAGTGAGGAACTCAGCCGCGCCATCGCGGTCGCCAGGGCCGCCCGCAGCAGGGGTCTCGACCCCCGCACCGAGGTGGAGATCCCGGTCGCAAGCGATCTTGCCGACCGCGTGGAGGCGCTCCTCGGCTACGAAGGGGTTGCGGCACGGCTCCGTGAACTGGGGGAGCAGATGTCGCGTGAAGAGGTGGCACTGCGCATCGGTGACGACTTTATTGCAAAGATGTTCGGGGAGGAGACACGGGAGGAGATCCTCGACCATGCCATCCGGACCTCGATGGCGCTTCTGACCGAAGGGGTGGTGGCGG
>JBFFLM010000326.1:0-1910 GCA_041554835.1 Methanogenium sp. | reverse complement strand
TTTTTGGAAATCAATTTCTTTATGTGCGGCGTATAGAGAGAGCATTATGCCTAACCTGACCATAGCCGTCCTGGGTGCCAATGGATATGCAAAAGATATCGGCAAGCCGGGGACGAGTTCTGATATCACCTTTTTCAATCTGAAGAAAGGGGAGGATACGGTCACCATCATCGAACCGACCCGGTATCCCGAGCGTCTTGCTCCCCTCTATTACGCCGTTGCCATGTCGACGGCAGCTCTTCTCATTGTCGATGCGATCACCGCGGAATTCGGCGAGATGGTGGTCATGCTCGATGCCCAGAAGATCACCCGGGGCTATATCGTGCTTCGCAATTACCTCGATATCTCACAGATTGCACCACTGCTCAGGGGAACGGCGGTCGAGGGATATTCGGTCATCGAGGACAACCCGATTGCAATCCGTGAACAACTTCTTGCCGATGCCCAGTCGCTTACGTATGAGAACGCGGCGAACACTCCCGGTGTGGTCTCGGTCGATCATGCATTCAATGTGAAGGGTATCGGAACCGTCGTTTTAGGGGGTGTCGAAGCGGGCACTGTCCGCCAGCATGACACCCTGACCGTCTATCCCGGTGAGCTTACCGCACAGGTGCGTTCCATTCAGAAACATGATGACGATGTGACCGAGGCCTTTGAAAGCGACCGGGTCGGCCTCGCACTGAAGAATATCTCAGCAGAGGTGCTGGAACGCGGTATGGTGCTCACCAATGGCCCCGGCATCAGGGTAAGTGACCGCCTGGAAGGTGCGGCGCATATCGTGAAATACTGGCCTGAGCCCCTGAAGGAGGGAATGGTCGTCCATATCGGGTACTGGATGCAGTACATCAACGGCCGTATTGTGTCGGTGGAGTCAAAGGATGACTGGCACGTTCCGTCCCTGGTCATCGAACTTGAAAGGGAAATGGCGTATATTCCGGGCAATACAGCCGTCATTCATTATCTTGACGGCGGCCGTCTCAGGGTTGCGGGAACAATAGACCTCTGATTTTTTTTAAAACGGATAGACCGCCGGCGCCAGCAGAACCGCCAGTATTCCTACGATGATCGTCAGCGGCGTACCGAAGAGAATGTAATCGTTCACCGTGTATCCCCCGGGTTCGTAGACCATCATGTTCGTCTGGTAGCCGGCGGGGTTGATGAATGCATAGGAACAGCCGAGCATGATGACGATGATGTACGGCATGAAACTGACATCGAGTGCCGATGCAAGGGAATAGCCGATGGGAAACATGAATGCGGCAGCCGCGGCATTGGTGATGATGTTCGTCATGATGATGCAGCCGATACATATCGCCGCAAGGCCGGTCATCGGGCTGCCGCCGCCGAGCAGGGTGATGCCGTCTGCAATGACCTGTGATAATCCCGATCCGGTGATGGCTGATTCGAGGCCTATTGCACATGCGAGGATGATGATTGTCGGAAAATCGATACTTTTTGCCGCCTTGTGTATGCTCAGGCACCCTGTGAGAAGCATTGCGACGGCAGCAAGAAGCGCCGCATTGATGAGCGGGAGCACCTGAAGAGCCACTGAAGCGACCATCAGGGCGGTGATGACGATCGCGGTGATCACTTTGTCGGTCCGTTTGATATGATACCCGCTCAGCTCCTTTTCAACGATGAACTGCGTCTCATCCCTTCTCTCGAAGAAAAATGACTCTTCGACCTCAAGGATGATGCTATCGCCGGCCCGGATGACCGTCTCCGGCAGGGACGTCTCCAATGGCTGGCCGCCCCGGATGACCGTCTCCGGCAGGGACGTCTCCAATGGCTGGCCGCCCCGTGACATGCCGACGACCTCTGTTGCAAAAAAGGAGGAATTGAGCCAGCGAAGGAAGGATATTTTGTACCCGACGGCAGGATTTGCCGGTGCGACGACCACCTCCAGCAGC
>JBFFLM010000325.1:0-1941 GCA_041554835.1 Methanogenium sp. | reverse complement strand
CTTGCCACCAGGTGTACCCACGAAGTGGAGGGTATTGACGACCTGTATATCCGCCTCCTTTCGCAGATCGGAAAACCCATCGACCAGCCGCTCGTTGCAAGCGTCCAGTATGTCTCGGAATCCGGCATTGATGAGGCAGTGGCCGGAAGAGAGATCCAGGCCATCATCGACGACGGGCTCGAGAACATCACCTCGATCACCGAACGGGTGATCCAGGGAGAACTGAAAACCTTCTGATACCATCAGTGACCCATAGAATACAATGAAGGCGCCAGAAACCGGGCAGATCAGGCTTGCCATACCGAATAAGGGGCGCATCTCGCAGCCCATCATAGACCTCCTCGAGAAGGGAGGGCTCCACCTGCAAAGCACGGGCGGGCGAAAACTCATCACAAAGACCGTCGACCCGAAGGTCGAGGTTCTCTTTGCACGCCCCATCGATATTCCGGAGTACGTTGCAAGCGGCGCTGCAGACCTCGGGATCACCGGACGCGACATGGTCCTTGAACGCGGCTCCCGGGTCGAGGAACTTCTCGACCTGAAGATGGGAACCGCACGCCTTGTTCTTGCGGTGCCCGAGGAGAGTGCGATCACCGCGGCAGAGGAGATGGGAGACATGACCATAGCAACCGAATTTCCCGGGATCACCTCTCGCTACTTCAGCGAGCGGGGGATCACCCCACGTCTCTTCCCGGTTGGGGGGGCATGCGAGGCCACACCCTACCTGGGCGTTGCCGATGCAATCGTTGATCTGACGAGTTCGGGAACGACACTGAAGACCAATCATCTCCGTATCATCGACGAACTCCTCTGCTCCACCACGATCGTCATTGCAAACACCGAGTCCCGCAAAAGCAAGTCGCTCAAGATAGACGAGATCTGTCTTGCACTTGAGAGTGTCCTTGCCGCACAGGGCCAATGCTACCTGATGATGAATGTCGAACGCAGGGCCCTTGATGAGGTGAAGAGTGTCCTGCCGGGTCTCGCCGGCCCGACGGTCATGGATGTGGCTTCAAACGAACATCTCGTGGCAGTCCATGCCGTCGTTGCTGAAGAGCGCAT
The DNA here is from genome assembly GCA_041554835.1 of Methanogenium sp. Classification (GTDB taxonomy): domain Archaea; phylum Halobacteriota; class Methanomicrobia; order Methanomicrobiales; family Methanomicrobiaceae; genus Methanovulcanius. The sequence goes on along the minus strand of JBFFLM010000325.1, from coordinate 879 downwards.
CTACGAACTCATCAGCCAGCTTCGAAAGGCAGGAGCACGCGACATCCTCGTTATGCCAATTGAACGAATGATCAGGTGATTTCATGAAGATATACCCTGCAGTGGATATCCTGGGAGGGAGGTGCGTCCAGCTTATCCAGGGAGACCGGTCCACCGCAACGGATTACGGGGACCCCGTTATCCGCGCCATCCGCTGGCTTGAGGAGGGAGCGGATGCCCTCCACATCGTCAACCTCGACGGAGCATTCGGCGATGCGGAGACGAATGCATCGGTCATCAAGGACATCCTGAGCGAGACCGGAGCAGAAGTCCAGCTCGGCGGCGGCATCCGGAGTACCGGAGATGCGATAGGGTGGCTTGAGATCGGCGTAGACCGGGTCATACTGGGAACCCTGGCGACGAAGGAACCCGACTGTATCCGTGAACTTGCAGAAGAATTCGGGAGCAAACGTATTATGGCAGGAGTCGATGCCAGGGACGGACAGGTCGTCGTCAGGGGATGGGAAGAACCGGCAGGAGACTTTATCGAATGGGCCAGGCGCTTTGAAGCGCTCGGGGCAGGATCCCTCCTCTTCACCAATGTCAATGTGGAAGGGCTCCAGAAGGGCATCGACCCCGAACCGGTTCGTCACCTGGTCGCAGCAACAGGACTCTCCGTCGTCGCCTCAGGAGGCGTCACGACGGCTGCATGGAAAGACCGTATAGGCGGAAGTCAATTCTAAAAGAGTTACTTCAGAAGTTCCTAGAGCAAGAGATAGATTTGGAGAAAGAGTAGATTCAATGCCGAGTTTGTATCCGAACTGGACAACAGACGAAGGGCCAAGCATTTCTATTAGCCTGATTGCCGGTATATTTTTAGAAAGAGCAAGAGCTTTTCTT
>JBFFLM010000324.1:0-1941 GCA_041554835.1 Methanogenium sp. | reverse complement strand
GGATGGACCTCTCCCGGAGTAATGCCCTGGAGTATCACGCAGCGCGGCTTGAAGGGGGTGACCCTGATTGCAATCATCGGCGATTTGCCGGTTGAGACGTTCGTGAAGATGAGCGCCCGTTCCGTGCTCCAGCCGTAAATCCTGTAGAATTCACTTGACGAGAGCTGCAGAATGGCCTTCTCACTGTTGACCACCGTGTACCCATAGATACGCTGATCCGTCGACCCGCTCAGGTGGTGGCAGCCAATGGCACTGCAGAACCGTTCAAGCGGGATGGCGGCGTTATAATCGTGCATGTCTAAAATGACATCCAGATCAAAGTCGTTGTAGAGGATCTTGGCAAATTTGTTGATGTTTCGTCCACCATTTGCTTCATCGATACTCAGGATGGTGTCAACAATCTTTCCGACAACCGCGGTCCCGGGACTCTTGCGCCGGCCACCCTCATAATCGGAGATGACCGATGGCGAGACATGCATCTCTTCTGCGAGAAGACCGGGGGGGATGTTGAAGAGCTGGCGCCATTTTTTCAGCGCCTCCCCCGGCGACTCGGAGAGCGTAATCTCTCCTGCCATTTTTTCTGCAAGTCGGGACCGCAGTGCGGCGTTCATGTAAGGTATATCAGTTTCGCTATATTATATAATTAACGAAGGCTCATTCGTCATTTCACGAAATTGACCTCACATTCGTACCTATGGCAACCCATATATGGCATGCTTACCAATTATGGACATATGGTGGTAGCCGAAGATCTCCAGTGCCTGAAGTCCATCGCCCTCATGGGGGGAATGGATGGCCCCGTCTCAATATCTACACAAAAGCTGGGCACAGAACTGGGGATCAGCCCCCAGACCGCATCCCGCCGCCTCATCTCCCTTGAAGGCCAGGGCCTCATCACCCGGACCATCCGCCCGGACGGACAGTTCGTTACGATCACAGGGGGCGGTGAGGAAGAGCTGAGAAACGAATACGCCGCCTACCAGAGGATCTTCGAAGAGGGCGAGCGGGTGTACAGGCTCGAGGGCGAACTGATCAGCGGTCTCGGCGAGGGGCGCTATTACGTCAGCATTGCAGGGTACGTGGACCAGTTCAGGGATCGTCTCGGCATCGACCCGTTCCCCGGCACATTCAATGTCAGGCTAAGCCCGGCAAGCGTGGAGACGCGCAGGAAAATGGCCGGCCTGGACTGGACGGCTATTGAGGGCTTTACCGATCATGACCGGACCTTCGGAGGAGCAAAGGGTCTGCGCTGCACGATCGAGGGATACAACTGCGCCATCATCGTCCCCGGGCGGTCGCACTACCCGGATGATATCATCGAGATCATCTCAGGAACGGGGCTGCGGGCGGCACTGGACCTGAAAGACGGCGACATGGTTAAAATCGAGGTGAAGAGGGAATGTGAACAGACGCAATAGAGGCATTCAGGAGAGGAGAGATGGTGCTCCTCTACGACTTTGACACGAGAGAGCGCGAGACGGACTTTGCCATCCGTTCGGATGTGGTGACGCCGCAGGACATCCTGCGCATGCGCCGGGACGGCGGAGGGCTCATCTGCACCGCCATTCACGGACAGGCCGCGGAAAATTTCGGCCTCCCGTTCGCATCCGAGATCCTCCGGCCCACCTCCCTTGCCGAAGAGTACGGTGAGATCCCGTATGACCGGACGAACCACTCATCCTTCTCCCTCTGGGTCAACCACCGCGAAACCTTCACCGGCATCACCGATATCGATCGGGCGCTCACGGTCAATCGTATCGCAGACCAGGTCCATGCAACCCTCGCCGGCACCCCGCATACCTTCCACGAGGAGTTTCGCACCCCGGGCCACATGGCCCTCCTCCGGGCGGCGGGCAACCTGCTCGACCAGCGCAGGGGCCAGACCGAACTCTCCGTTGCCCTCGCCCTGATGGCGGGCGTCACCCCGGCCGTCACCATCTG
>JBFFLM010000323.1:0-1944 GCA_041554835.1 Methanogenium sp. | reverse complement strand
GGGAGATCTGGGTCTTTTCTCCGAATCGTGTTGCGGCCATTACAACTCCGTTATCGATATCGCGTGGTCCAATTTCCAGACGTAGGGGTACGCCTCGCATCTCCCAGTAGTAATATTTTGCTCCAGGCCGAAGATTTCTGATATCGGTTGTGACCCGGAATCCGGCACAGCGAAGAGTATCCTCCAGTTCATCGGCAGCGTTCTGAACATCGGTTTCTCTTCCTTTTTTGATGATTGGAACAATTACTATCTGCGTGGGGGCGATTTCCGGCGGAAGGACAAGTCCGCGATCATCACCATGGATACTGATGAGGGCGGCAATGCATCGCTCTGAAATGCCATAACACGTCTGATGGGCGAACTGTTGAATCCCTTCAGGATCTTCATAGGTCATATCAAATGTTTTCGAAAAATTATCTCCGAGATGATGTACTGTTCCGACCTGGAGGGTTTTTCCGTCGGGCATGATGGCGTCGGTGGCGATGGTATAATCTGCTCCCGGGAATTTATCCCACTCCGGGCGGCGGGATATAATAACAGGGACGCAGAGCCGTTCATAAAATTCGTTATAGAGTGCTACGGCATCCTCTACCTGATGTTCGGCATCTTCCCAGGTTGTATGGACGGTATGGGCCTCTTTAAACGACGTAATCTCCCGAAGCCGGATTAGTGGGCGGGTGTGTTTGGTCTCATACCTGAAGGTGTTTACAATCTGGTACAATTTGATGGGGAGATCGGCATGGGATCTCACCCAGAGGCTATACATGGGATAGATTGCCGTCTCGCTTGTCGGACGAAGTGCCAGAGGTACATCAAGTTTGGTAAGGCCGCCGTGAGTAACCCAGTAGACTTCCTCTTCAAAACCTTTGATATGCTCAGCTTCCTTCATGAATTCGTGTTCGGGAATTAGAAGGGGAAATAGCGTCTCTTCATGATCCCTGTCCAGCAGTTCTCTTAATATTGCATAGGTCCCTTTCCGAATTGCGAATCCATGAGGGTACCATACATAGAGGCCTTTGACAGGGTACCGGACATCCATGATCTCCGCCTGCCAGAGTATGTCATTATACCACGCACTAAAATCGCATTTGGGAGGGAGTGGGCCGCTCTCGTCGTGCATTTACCAGACTCCTTAAGTGAGTAAATTTAGGATTTCGGGCGTAATAAACCCCTCTATGCACGCTGCAACTGCAAGAAGCGGGAGAACCAGACGAAGGAATTTTTTCCCGTATATCGAGGCGGTGGTGATTGCATCGCCGTCGCCACCCAGTTCCCTCCACAACTCCCCGCCAAGGAGAATGCCGTATGATCCAGCCAGAATGAATGCAGGGATCTCAAAAATGCCATGGGGAAGAACCCCTGCAAGAAAGAATAACATCCCCTGTTCCTGACGGATCATCTCTGCAACGATGCCGATGATGAATCCATTGAGGGTAAGGATAAGAATGGTAATCAGGCCAAATGATACGCCGCCCAGAAACAGGATGACCGATGCCTGAAGGTTATTGATAAAAATATTCAGTGATACTATGGCAGGGTTTTCGCTCATCAACTGTAAAAATATTTCTTCATTGATGAGGTTCATCAGTTCCTGTCCGATGACTGGATCATTTGCTACCGCTAACCATCCTGCTATAGCAGCAATGAGGAATACTGCAAGGGACAGGAGGATTGCCCGGAGTCCTTTTCTGTCATACATACAACACCATCCGCACCATATCGCGTATGCCCGGTGCCATTCCCACTACGATCATTGCGAGAAGGATGAGGTGCCAGAGCGAATCACTGCCGCCTTCCCTGCGATAAGCTTCCAGAATGTAGATCGCCGGAATGAGGACGGCAAATTTTAATGCATACATGCAAAAAGCCGTCCCGGTCCATTCGATAAGATGGGAGCCGACCACATGTACTTCCACATATTTCATTTCATGCAGATCGATGCCG
>JBFFLM010000322.1:0-1961 GCA_041554835.1 Methanogenium sp. | reverse complement strand
TGGTGATCGTCATTAATCTTTTGTTATTGTGTGCGCAATAAGGAGGCATGAAAAATGCACTCCTCTCAGTATGGGATAAGACGGGACTTGTCGACCTGGCCCGTGTTCTTGCCGAACACAATATCAATATCATAAGCTCGGGGGGCACAGGAAAGGCTCTTTCAGAAGCCGGCATCGAATTTACCGAAGTGTCGGAATATACCGGATGGCCGGAAATGATGGATGGACGGGTTAAAACGCTCCACCCGAAGGTGCACGGCGGTCTGCTCGGCAGGCGGGGGAAGGACGATGATGAGATGTCACGCAACGGCATTGAGCCCATCGATCTTGTCGTGGTAAATCTCTATCCGTTCGAAGAGATGGCGGCTTCCGGCCTCCCGCTTGATGAACTTGTAGAATATATCGACATCGGCGGACCTGCAATGATCCGTGCCTCGGCAAAGAATTTCCGTGACGTTGCCGTGGTAATGGACCCCTCCGATTACCCACTGGTAAAGGAAGCTGTCAAACGCGGTGAATTTAGTGCAGATGAGCGTCTCTCACTGGCAAAGAAGGTATTTGCGCGGACGGCATCCTATGACGCGGCAATATCCAATTATCTCTATGGTCTCGAGGGGGAATTCCCTGAGGTTCTTACGGTGCAGCTCCGAAACGGCCGGACGCTGAGGTATGGGGAGAATCCCCATCAGCAGGCTGCGGTCTATGGTGACAAAGGTATTGCCGTCCAGATTCCTATTCAGGGCAAGCAAATGTCCTATAACAATTATCTGGATGTGGACGCTGCGGTTGGCCTGGTTCGCGAGTTCGATGTTCCGGCAGCGGTGATCGTCAAACACAACAATCCATGCGGTGTTGCCGTCGGCGCCAGTCTGATTGATGCATATGTAAGAGCGCGTGAGGTTGATCCTGTCTCTGCGTATGGTTCGGTTATCGCGATGAACAGGGAAATCGGCGATGATGTGGCAGAAGAAATTGCTTCGACCTTCGTTGAAGTGGTAATTGCCCCGTCCTACACCGAATCTGCCCTGAAAATAATGTCAAGGAAGGAAAACATGCGTATCCTTTATCTTCCTGAGAAAGAGCCGGCCGATGCACTCCGCACCATTGACGGGGGGGCACTGGTTCAGCGGACTCCGGAGATCCACGCACAAGAGTGGCAGGTAGTGACCGAACGGGAACCCACAGCCCAGGAAATGGAGGCAATGAAACTCGCATGGAAAGTCTGTAAACACACCAAGAGCAACACGATCATCTTTGCTGATTCTGTGGCAACGCTTGGTATTGGAGCAGGTCAGATGAGCCGGGTTGATGCTGCAAAGATTGCAGTATCCAAGGCAAACGTCCCACTGAACGGATCGTCGGTTGCATCGGATGCATTTCTCCCGTTCCCCGACGCCCTTGAAGAAGCGGTAAATGCCGGTGCAACCGCTCTCATTCAGCCCGGAGGCTCTATCAGGGATGATATTGTTATCGAAGCCGCAAACCGCCTGAATGTCGCGATGGTCTTCACCGGGACCCGGCATTTCCGGCATTAACCATATTTTTCCCTGTTCACGCTCCACCCCATTCAACCCAACTATTAAGAAGAGGTTTGAAGAATATAACTACGGGTGAGAAATCCTATGAGTGAGTGCTTTATTATTCGATAAGCTACGCTTTTTTGACACTACCCTGAGAGACGGGGAACAGACACCTGGTGTCACCCTGAATCCTGAACAAAAATTTGAGATCGCATCCGCTCTGGCTGATATCGGCGTTCATGTTGTAGAAGCTGGCTCTGCAGCCGCATCTGAAGGTGAACTGGCGGCAATCAGGCGTATCACGGAAGCGGGACTTGGCATTGAGTGCTGTACATATGTACGGGCACTTGAGCAGGATATTGACCTTGCAGCGGATGCAGGGGCAGACTCTGTCCACCTTGTTGTGCCGGTGAGTGATCTTCATATCAGGGAAAAATTACG
>JBFFLM010000321.1:0-1975 GCA_041554835.1 Methanogenium sp. | reverse complement strand
GATGCGTCGGTGAAGGCGACGGTGAGGGGGGCGGTGCCGGTAAGGGGAGTGGCGGTGAAGGCCGCGGTGACCGGACCCTCGATCGAAAGCGCCACCGTGTCCGCGAGGTTTGTTGCGGGCAGCGCCGTCGAGGTGTTCGTCCTCGTCCCGTCGAGGCTTTCGGCATCGTGGGCGGTGATGGAACCGACGGTAAGGAGCGGGGTTTCCTCGCCGGGGCCGACCGTATACGTACCCGACAGGGTGGATGAGCGTGTGCTGATGATCTCGAGTGCATCGGACATGTAGCATGGGACATAGGCAAACCCTCCGTCGACAAAGACCGAAAATGCCCCGTCCATGCCAGAATTGGTGATGGATGCCACCTGCACGGGGGATGCAGGAGTGGAGACGTCGATGATGGTCAGGGCGTCGCTGAGATACCCTGCCACGTAGGCGTAGTCGCCGTCAACGAAGACGGACCGGGCCCCGTCCAGTTCGGGTGAGGTGATCGACGCGACATGGACGGGTGCCGCCGGAACGGAGACATCGATGATTGCCAGCGAATCGCTGCCGGAGCATGCCACGTACGCATAGTCACCGGCAACGAAGACGCCCTCGGGAGAGGCCAGAAGCGCCCCTCCTTCGCCATTCGTGATGTTCCCCGCCCGGGTGGGGTGCGCAGGGTCGGTGACGTCGACGATCTTCAGGGCATTAACATCCTTACTTGCCACGTATGCGTAGTCACCGGCAACAAAGACGTCCTCAGGCGAAGAGAGCCAGACCGGGTCTTCGAATATCCCCGTAGTGGTGGGATTTACCGGGTTGGTGATATTCACGATCCACAACTTTCCATCCATTCCCCCCACACTTATTCCCACGTACGCATTGTTTCCTGCAACAAAGACGTCCCGGGGGTAGGAGGGGAAGCCAAAGAAGCTTACAAGCATGGGTACAGCCGGGTTGGTGATATCGACGATCTGTAATGAATTCTGGTTGTAATTTGCCACGTATGCATGATTCCCGGAAACGTACACGGATTTTGGACCAAAGCCCAACGGGAGGCTCCCTTTGTGGACAGGGCGTGCCGGATCGGAGACATCAACGATCTCCAGGGCACCGCTCTGATAACTGGCGACATACGCGTAGTCTCCGGCGACGAAGACGCCCTGGGCATTGTCGAGGAGCGCCCCCCCCGTCCCGTTCACGATGCTCCCCTTGTGCCGGGGGCCGACCTGTGATGCGAGGCGGTCCAGCGTGAGGGGTACGCTGTTGTTGAGGAGGATGTCTATTGTGCTGCCGGGGGCAAGCGCTTCGTCGTAGGTAGCGTTTATTTCAAGGACGTCACCGGGGACGTAGGTCCCGGAACTGTTCGGGGAATCGAAGGAGAGGAGGAGCGGCCCGGCAGGATTCGGCGTTCCCGCTGCCGCCGGGGGTACGAGGAGAACGGCCGCCAGCAGAAGAAGAACGGCGGCAACGCAGAGCCCGTATCGTTTCGTCATCGAATGTATCCTCCACGACGGTTCCGGTCATATCCATCATGCTGTTTCGCGTCTGCCGGCGTCTCCCCACGGAACTGCCGGCACGAAGAGGGAGAGGGGGCGGCGCCCATCCGGCCCGCTCCGGTTCCACTGTTGAATAATGGCATCATTATACACCTGTATATTCACTGGTCCGGCTGAAAGGTTGCCCACTCTTACGCACAGTCCGTGAATAAATATCCATACTTGGCGATTCGTCCGTTAAATGTTGCTATTTTATTTTTTTGATGTAAAACGGAACTCATTTCCATGAATACCCATAATTCGGGGACACCACAAAAATTGGGGTATCACCCGGCATTCCCGGCATTTGGGCGAGGCCTGCAATCGTATTATCCCACTTTCGGTCAGGATGCCATGACCGGGACGGTGAAGGAGGTCGCGGCCTTCGATGCCGGAGGAGGAGAATGCGGCGAGGGCAACCATGGTTTTCGCACGATCAGGCACGTCTGCTCCAT
>JBFFLM010000320.1:0-1976 GCA_041554835.1 Methanogenium sp. | reverse complement strand
GTGTTTCTGTCCGGGGCCAGGCGTGCCCGGAAGGGGAGGGCCGACGTGATTACGCCTGCGATGATCGATGTCGCGGGCTCCGATGTGATCGTGATCGGCACGCCTGTCTGGGCATCGCACCCGCCCCCGCCGGTGAACGCGGCGGTGCAGGCGCTTGCCGGGTGCAGCGGGAAGACCGCGATTCTCTTTGCGACCTGCGTCGGTCAGGCGAGAGATACGCTTCCCATCCTTGTGCAGGCGCTCTCCGCAAAGCAGGTGCGGGTCGCGGGTGAGTTCGTCTTCACCAAAAACAACGTCGCCGACCCGGCCTGGATCGATGCCCTCATTGCGGCGGTCAGGGCTGCCGACGGGGCCGGGGTGGAAGCGGGGAACTGTGGCCCGCAGGAGATTTGAGATTATGACCATTACCACCATCTACTATTCCTATTCAGGCGTCACCCGTGGCGTGGCGGAGAAGATACAGTCCGCCTGCGGCGGAGACCTCGTTGAGGTGAAGACAAAAAAGCCCTATTCGAAGCTGACCGCGTACACCACCGGGTGCTACCGGGCGAAGAAGGGGGAGGCCGATGCCATCGACCCGGCCTCCATCGATGTTGCCGCGTCGGACGTCATCGTCATCGGAACGCCGGTCTGGATGTTGCGGGCGACGCCTGCGATCAACGGCGCCGTGGAGGCGCTTGCCGGCTGCGAGGGAAAGACCGCCGTCCTCTTTGCGACCTGCGGCGGGGCCGCGAAGGATACGCTCCCCCACCTTGCAGAGGCGCTCACCGCAAAGGGAGTGCGGGTCGCAGGGGAGTTCGTGTTCGACAAGGATGACGTGCAGGACCAGGAGAAGATCGACGCCCTCATTGCGGCGATCACATCCGCCGACGGGGCCGACTGACCCGCCCCGTATCCCGTCACTTTTTTTCGTATTTCCCCAGGCACTAAAAAGGAAAGTGTATGAACTGCGGGAAGTGAAGTACCTATACCAGCAAAGTGAGGGAGCAACATGGAAAAATCAGAGACAACCAGCGCAGCCGACTTTATTGCCGAAGGAATGGCGCTCGCAGAACAGGGAAAATACGAGGAGGCGGTTGCGGCATACGACCAGGCACTAGCGGTGGATGAACAGAGCGCCGCTGCCTGGTACCGGAAAGGCTGTGCCCATTATGAACTGAACCAGTACGGGGAGGCAGTGGGGGCCTTTGGCCTGTCACTCGAATGTGACCCGGACAACATCTCCGTATGGGACTCCCTTGGCATCGCTCTCATCAATCTGAACCAGTTTGAAGAGGCAATCGAGGCCCTTGACCTGGCCCTCGCCCTCGATCCGGAGAATGCCTCTCTCTGGTATCACAAGGGATGGGCCTTCGGGAGACTGCAGGAACACGAAGAGGCCGTCCGGGCCTACTGCCAGTCGCTCGAATATGACCCCGATTCCCTCCCCTCATGGGTCAATCTGGGCACCTCCCTCAATATTCTGGGACGCTTTGAGGAGGCACTTGACGCCGGCGACCTCGCTCTCGCTCTGGATTCAGAGGATGCAGACGCCTGGAACATGAAAGGAGATGCCCAGATGGGTCTGCAGAGCTATAAGGAGGCGCTTGAGGCGTACAACAAGGCACTTTCGATCGATCCCCGCCATCCCCTGGCATGGTACAGCAAAGGAGTTGCCCTGAAAAGGCTTCGTCCGGGCGACACCCCCTGATACAAACAAATATACCGGTATGCGCCCCGCACCCGGCCCCGCCGGTGGACGCGGCGGTTACATCCGCCGACGGTTCTGCCCGGCCACCATCGAACCCGGGCCGGACGATAACAACAGAGAGAGGGGGACCTCTGCACGGCATTCATCAGAAAGAACGGGTATGGATGGTGTCGGTCCCCCTCGTTCCGGGCCAAAAGGGGGCTGATTCGGGCGTATTTTGGCCGATTTTCGGGCCCTCAAAAAATAACCATTTTAAGCCGATTTCATGAGAATCGGGAGATTTTCC
>JBFFLM010000319.1:0-1978 GCA_041554835.1 Methanogenium sp. | reverse complement strand
GATATACGCAATATTGCCTGCATATGCATCCATTACACTCACCAATCCTCAACTACCAATTGATGGTATTTAAGTATATGGTCTCAGGATTGGTTTTGTCCCGCTGCGGGCATAAAAACCAAGTTTCTTCAAAAAGTGCGGATTCGGGAAATATCTAAGAGAAAAATGGGGGATTAATGAAGATTTTCGTATTTAGTCATAGATCCTGTGCTCGGCACTCTGCAGGATCTTCTGCAGCATCTCCGGATACGAGATATCCGCAAGGGCGGCCATCTTGGCAAGATGTCCGTCCCAGCACCAGCCGGGATTCGGGTTGACTTCGAGAAGACGGGGAGTGCCGTTATGGTCCAGGCGCCAGTCAAACCGTGCATAATCCCGACATTTCAGTCTCCCGAAGAGCTTCAGGCAGCTTGCAACGAGGAATCTCTGCACGTCTTCGGAGAGATGTGCCCTGACCGACCGGAGGTTCCAGTACGGAGAGGAGGGGTCCCATTTTGCTTCATACCCGCATATTCGTGGATAGGAAGAGGGAAGGGCCGAGTAGTCCTCCTCGATGATCGGCAGGACTTCGTACATGTCAGGAAGATTACCGATGATCCCGACACTGATATCGCTCCCCGAGAGGAATTCCTCGACGAGGATGGAGGTCTCCTGACCGCAGCGGGTCCTGACATCCAGGATTGCCTCCTGGAGTTGTGCAATGTCGGCACAGACACTCTTTCTTGTGATACCGACGCTGGAGTCTCCCAGGTTCGGTTTGACGATGACCGGGAACCTGAGCGGCTGTTCGATGAACGAACTGTCGGCGGGGTTGATGAGAAAGGCCTTCGGGACAGGTATGTCAAGTTCATGCGCCGCACCGCGAACCAGGGATTTGTCATAACAGTAGGCAAGGCACTGCGGGCCCCCCCCGGTATAGGGGATGCCGAGCGTCTCAAGGACCGCAGGGATATGAAGTTCCTTGAGGGGGTCGTTGAAGAATCCTTCATCACAGAGATTGAAGACGAAATCAGCCTTCTTTCCCTTCTGCTGAAGGGTTCTGATGAGCGTGTCATGGTTGTCGATATAGGTGAAGGAATACTCATCGATAGCCGAAAGGGCCTTTTTGAGCTCTTCAATGGTGTGAAAGTCATCCTCGTCAAAGATGCACGAAGGTCTGACCTTGTCCTTTCGGCGGGGATCACCCATAACGACGGTGATGTTCCGTTTCGCGGTTGTGACCTGCTTTCTGCGGGTCCATTCCTTCTCCACCCGGGCTGTGATGACCAGACGTCTGCCCATCATGCCGAGATCATGATTTTTACGGGATTTTGGAATAAGGGGGTCGTGGAAGGCGATATCCCGATAGCCGCACTCTTTGAGCATATTCCGGATGCGTTCACGGCTATAGAGGCGCTCTGCATAGAACTGATCGGCAAGAACCCCTTTTCTGACGTGGGTGATGACTTCACGGGAGATCAGTTTTTCTCCGTCTTCAGAGAGACTGCGTTCACGGCATACGAAGTAGTTCTGGTCTATCCATTCCCAGCTGCGTGGTTCATAATGATCTCTGAGATAGGCACCGTCTGCGATATCCAGGAGGAGACCTCCACCCGGTTTTACCACCCTGAACACTTCTTTGAGGATGTTTTTGTCATCCTCATATGATTCGAAGTAGCCGAAGCTGTTGCCCGGGATGAGAACATGATCAAATGCATCGGTCTGAAAGGCAAGTTTTCGTGCATCTCCTTCCCGGAAATTCACGTTCAGACCTTCGTTTTTCGCCTGCTTCTTTGCCCTGGTGATGAGGTAATGCGAACGGTCCAGGCCGGTAACCGCGGAAAATCCCCTTCGGGCAAGCTCCAGTGAGTGCCGTCCCTGGCCGCAGCAGAGATCAAGGATGCTGTCGCCATGCTGAAGCTCGAGGGCGCCGGAAAAGAGATCGACTTCTTCTGCGGTTATGGAGGTGTCTTCAATGACATCACCATCCGTACGGAGG
>JBFFLM010000318.1:0-1987 GCA_041554835.1 Methanogenium sp. | reverse complement strand
TTACCGGGACGGTGTTCCAGAGTGCCGTATGAAGTCCGGACCAGTCTGTATCGGGTGAATAGGCGAACTCGTAGTCGGCGGTGGCAAAGTCGTTGTAGGACGTAATGGCGTTACCGGGATAATTTGCGGCGATATATGCCTTGTCTTTGTCATTGAAAAGGTTGGCATTATCGTCCCCTACATTTCCTGCCCAGTTATAAGTTCCTGGTACTGTCAGGAGATTGGCCGTTCCCGAGGGAAATGCTTCAGGGTCCGTCGTTGTCGGATCACTGTACGAGATGAGCGCTACGCGGTCCAGACCGGGGTTAAATCCGATCTCCTCGTTCTCGGTTCCGCCTACCAGTAACATGGCTGCTTCGCGGGCCGCCTCAATCCTGTCTCTCTTGGTTTTTCCTTCGTCGAGGAGCATGTCCTCGCCCCGGTCCATGCAGAGGACCACGTCAATGGGGCTGTGAACGAGAAGTTCGTTGCCGTCCCCGATGAGACGGATGGTCACGTTGAGTTCGTCGCCTGGGGCGACTGCCAGATCGGAGACCTCGGTCTCCACCCTTAGGTAGGGATAGTTTCTCCATGTGATCGGTGATGACTTCTGGGTCTCGTCGTTCCACATCACGGTCACCGTGGTGTTCCCCCGGGCAAAGGGATCGAAGTTCTCCTCGCCGTGTTCGGGGAACGCTCCTCCCTTTAAGTAGACCGTCGCAACGCCCTTTTCATCGGTGGTTGCCGTAATTGCAGACTGCGTCCATCCGTTCTCACCATTGAGTGAGAGGGCAGGGTCGGCGTTCATGGGTGCGGAGCTCCAGGTATCCCCCTCGTTGATCCAGACGGAGACCAACTCGCCGGCAACCCCGGTCCCGGCCTGGCTAAAGACCCGTGTCTGGACGGCGATGGTGGCTGACGGGTCCACATCCGCGCTCGGGAGATTGATTGGGTTGAGGGTTACCGCAAACGAGGTTCCCTCCCCGCCGATAAAGGTCAGGACCTGCGACGTGCTGACCTCACCCGCTGTGGCGGTCACCGTAGTGTTGCCGATACCGGTCTTTGGTCCGTAGGTCATCCGTGCAAGGCCATTCACATTGGTGATAATGGTGGTTGTCTCGTTCAGGGACGTGTTGACGAGCACTCCATAATTGCCAATGGGATTGCTGAACCGGTCAAGCACGAGGTACCGGACATCAAAGAAGCTCTCCCCGTCGGCGAGACATTCATAGGGCACCCCGGAGGAGGGAATCGCCACAATATATGGAGTAATTTCTGCCGGAATATCCTCGGCGATCACGTTGAGGTCGATGAACTTTATGAGGTTCGTCCCATACCCCGGGTCGATCCTGACACTGACAAGCCCTGCTGTCTCCGGTGCCTGGAAGGATACCCTACATTTCCCTTCCGCACTGAAGGGAACAATGAGGTAATCGTCCGTTGTCATTCCGTCGACAAATCCGGCACCATCGACGGCAACCCGAAACTCCATCGTGGCCCCGGTCTCGTTATTGATGATATTGCCATAGATATCCTTCATCACCACGGTGATAGGCGTGGTTGATGCCGCCTGAACTGCATCGGCATAGCTGATGGAGGAGTAGGAATACGGGTCGGCAGAAATTACCCGCACATGGCAGGTTTTTGTAACCGTCTCATGGACCCCGCCTGCGGTGTACGCAACGGTGATGGCAATTTCGGCATCGCCGGCACGGGTGGACGTGAAGACTGTCTTGTACGGGGCGGTGATCGCCGATGAGACACTGAGCTTCCCCGACGGGTCCGCCGCCTGGCCGGTATAGGTAAAGGTAACACGTTCGACACTGACGGATGCATTGAGCACCGTCGCCTGGATGAGGATTCCCCCATCACCGGCAGTTATGGTTGCGGTCTCGGGGAGGATTGAGATCTCGTCTTCCGTCAGTGCGGCGGCTGTGCCGACGACGATAATGAGAAGAACAAGGAGTGCCCCCCAGACACGCCTGTAAGATCTGTGCATGATCAACCA
>JBFFLM010000317.1:0-1990 GCA_041554835.1 Methanogenium sp. | reverse complement strand
TTCGTTGAGGGTGAACCCGACACCCCAGATGTCGCTTCCTACAGGGTACCGTGACGGCGGCGAGACACTGGTGATGGTATCCCCATACAGTACATGCTCGGTCTCATTGCCGGTCGTCTGGATCCGGATCTCAAATTTACCCTGGGAACCGACGATCTCCTGTGCTGTGGTGATGTCAACACCGGCCAGTTCAAGCCTGATATACTGCGTGACACCGTTCAGTCCGGTCAGGGTATTAATTCGGGCATCCTTTGTTCCGATGCCATTGACCTTCTCCTCCAGGATCAGCTTGACCTGATCCGCGGTCTCTTCGGAGACGCCTTCATCATAGGTAACGATGCTCGCCCCGAATTCCTCAAATACGGGAACCAGTTCCTCGCGGGCAAACGGTTCCCGGATTTCGAGTCTGTCCTCATCGATGAGGTACACCTCTGCGTCAAGGGCACTACGAAGGTTCGCGACCAAGGCATCGGGGTTGCCATCCGTCTCAAACCGGATTACCTCCGACTGGAACGAGAGCTGTATCCAGGAGCCACCTTCGAGGTCCAGGCCGAGCTGGAGATTGCCCGTCGGACCATTCTGTGCACCGGGAGGTACGACATAGATACTGACCAGTGAGAAGAGCACCAGGCCAACCATAAGGAGAACCCGCCAGTCCTTCAGGGTCCGGGTAAGGGTGGCATCCTCGTCTCTCGGGCGGTCATGCATCTTTTCCTTTCGTTTCATTTCTTCTCACCCCCGACATACCATTTCAGGATGCCGGCATTCAGGAGCCAGGTATTCATCAGGTCGATAACAAGGCCTATTAAAAGGACGATCGAGATGTCACGGATGATATCGATCTGACCGATCCACGATACGACAAACATCATGAATACGGCAGCAAGGGTCGTGGACGTCATCGTAATCCCCGTCCTGAAAGCGCCCTGCATCTTTTCGTCAAAGCGCCCCTTTCGTTTCAGCACCTTGGAGGTCATCAGGATATCACTGTCAACAGAGTACCCGATGAGCATGAGAAGGGCGGCTGTCGTTCCCAGCGACAGGGTGATACCCCCGACATCCATGACTGCTGCAGTAATGGCAATATCCGAGAGGGCCGAGAGCACCACTGCTACGGAGGGAACAAAGGATTTGAAGACAACAAATACTACCACCGCCATGCCGGCAAATGAGAACAGAAGTGCCCACATGGCCTGCTTCTGAAGGGTTTTTCCGAATGTCTCCCCAATCTGGTCTATTTTGGCTCCCGGGTACCGCTCATCGATCAGGGTGGAGAGTTCGAGGAACCGGTCATCAGGCATGTTTTCGAAGACCAGGTAATATCCTCCGCTCACCCCCTCTCCGATACTTTTGAGAGGATAGTCCGCAAAATATGCCTGGATGTCTCCGGGGGAATCGCCGGTCGTCTGTATGGTAACCGCCACGCCTCCCGCAAAGTCAATCCCGGGCTCGACCGGCATGCCGGTCATCATGCTATTAAAGCCCAGAAAGAGAAGAGAGACAATCAACAGCGCCACTGGCAAAGCAACCATCTGCTTCACCGCGTACCGGTTGATGTCGTACTTCATAAATTTCATGCGCATATATATTCGCGACAGCATCGATTAAAAGTTGGTGTCTGGACGTGCCGGAGAGAGGAAAATAACTGATGAATCGGGGACGGATGTAACGGCGTCATCCACATTTCATTGCTCCACGTATTTCATTTTTCGGGATATATGAAAAAAATGACAAATCGTGTTAAAATTAGAAATTGTTAAATACAATTCAGATAAATGAGCGTGTATGAGATCAGCGGCCGATCTGAAAAAGGAGATAGAACGCCGTCTTAAAGCATATCTCAAGCGTGATAAAAATGGTATCCGCCACGAGCTGCTCACGATCTTTGTTCATACAAAGTCGCTCAGCATTGCACGGACACACGAGTTACTGGCTGCCAAATTCAGCGTGAGCATCCAGTCTGTGGCGTCAATGGTAGGCACCATAGCCT
>JBFFLM010000316.1:0-1990 GCA_041554835.1 Methanogenium sp. | reverse complement strand
CTCTTTCTTCTGCTGATCATCGCGGGGATCTTCGGGCTGAAGATGGTTGCCGGGGAGTAGAGAGAGGGAGGCATAAAATCCGGTTGCAGCAAGGCAGAAAAACGCCAGAAACACCCCTCTCCCCTGACTGCATGGGGATATTCGATACCCTCCCCCCGCCCTCACTGAGGATAAGGGCCCTCCGGCTGATGCAGACTCCCGCTGTCCCTTCCGGCCCCGACTGGAAAATTTAGACCACCCGAAGAAATAAATAGCACAATCCAGAAGTTTTTTTGATCGATTTTGAGAGATAGTGCCGGGTTTATCCACCAGTTCGGACCGGCAGCACAGTCGCTGTTCAGGTCGGGCCTCTGCATTCGCATAGTGCTTGCACTCCATGACGACTCCGCTCCCCTCCCGAAGCTCACCCGCCGGATTCCGGGGAGCACATCGGGGTCGATACACCGAAATCTCAAACGCCTCATGGGAAACAAACTTGTGGAAGAGGAGGACGGCAGCTACCGGCTCACCAACGCCGGCACGATCCTGGTGCGGCGGTTGGTCCCCCTCATCCGGACATTTCGTGACCCCGCACATCCGCCGGAGTCACCCCTGGACCTCTCCCGCCGGTATCATGAGTACGAATCCGGGATGAATGCCCTTCTTCTCTCCGGCCATGCGCTGGCCATACTCTGTGCCCTCAGGGAAGGGCCCCTTTCACGGGATGCCCTGAGAGACCTGACCGGCGCCCGCTCCACGACGCTGCGGACCCGCATCCGGCTGCTCACGGGGAGCGGCCATCTCCGGGAGGATGGCAACGGATTCTCCCTGACATTGCAGGGAGGAAAAGTGGCAGAGGAGGTGCACCGCTTCCTGCGGACGATTGCCCTTCTCTCACGGCTGAAGGAATTCTGGAATCAACATGATATCTCCGTACTTCCGGATTTTGCCATAGATACCATATATTGCCTCGACAATGTTGAAATCAGCATTGATACCCCCGGGAACGTTACATCAAACCTCCGCCATTACTATAAATGCGTCACTGAGGCAGAGTGGATATCGGGCATCTCTGAATGGGCATATCCCGAGATGCGAAGGGCGTACTCCAAAGCGGTGATGTCAGGGAGGACCATCCATCTGCTGTTCCCCCCCGACGTAATCGCGGCGATGAACAGAGATCCCAGTGCCATTCTGTCACCCTACCCCCGGTACCCAAACCTGAAGATCTGGGTAACGAGCCACCCTCTGGGATTTGCCCTCACGGTCATGGATTCCGTCTTCATCATAAGACTCTATGCCAAAGACGGCGTCAGTTTTACCAATACACGATTGGCTGCTTTTCATTCAGAGGAGATGAACAGGTGGGGCCTCTCCGTCTTTGATTACTTCAGGGATCAGTCAACAGAGTATGAGCAGTATCTCAAAGAAACCGCGGAGATCTCCTCCCTACCGTCCCCTGAATCGTAGACCTGGCCAGTTGGCTTTTTCCATGCCTTACCTCTATCATTTCCGGGAAATGGGTTCCACATATCACTGCCCGAGGATAGGGGATATCCCCACTTCTGTTAAGGTATGGTTAATCAATCCTTGACGAGAATTCTCAATCAGAACCCAAATTTCAGCAGACGGGGTACTAGTGAGAAAAAACAGCAGAACAGCGGGGACGATGCGGATAAGGGGGCCATTGCGGCCCGGGCATGGACTTTCAGAGAACAGCCGCCTGCCTTTCGGCACCGGCCCAGTCATGCAGGAATTCCCCAAAATTCCTTTTCGCACCCGCGATGAGATCCATCCGTTCATCGCAAAAATGGCAGATGTAGCCGAATGATCCAGTCCCCTGGTCACCCGGTGTTCCAGCCACCATTCTCTCTTGAGTTGCAAACCAACCAGATAATCACGAAGAAGACTCCCGGAGTGCCACACCACCCATATCCCGATGAAAAAATCATTCATAACCATGATATTTATTCGGGGCGTGCATTTTGACGGACGAAATTAATATATATTT
>JBFFLM010000315.1:0-1991 GCA_041554835.1 Methanogenium sp. | reverse complement strand
TTTATCCCCAAACGGAGGGTATTTTGTAGCATGGAGCGGACTGCCCGGAGTGGGCAACTCCTGCACCAGACAGCGTTCCGGGAGGTTCCCGGATGAATATACAGGAAAAGACAGTATCAACAGGCCCGGCAGGTAGGATCTGCACACATTGTGCACCGGATTTCACCTCGCGATTGCACCTGGCATGGAGATGCTTTACGATGAATATGAAACACACCACCACATTTGAGAAAGGCATCCCTGAGATGAAGACTGCCGGGGAGAACAGGAGGAGGAACGAATGTGTTCCTGCCTGCCGTCTCGCCCATGAAAAAGCCCCGCCGGGCGGCAGGGGCACGGCAGGCGATGAGGGAGCCCGGACCGGGCGCACAGGCGCCACTACTTCCGGAGCGGCATATAGGCAGACGGGGCCGGCGCAAGGCGTCTGCACCGCCGCAGGAACACCGGTCCTCTTCCTGTGGGGAGAGCATGCGGAGTTGATCTTATCATGACACCTTTTCCTGCACCTCTCTCCCGCCTGGGAGCGGATCTCGACCGTTATGAGACGGTCTCGCTCGAGGAACTGAAGCATTCGGATGCCCAGCTCCTCAACAGGAAGGAAAGTAAATTCCTGATGAATGTCGACCAGTTCTCAGAGCTCCTGACATCCCTTGAAGGTTCCTACCGGGTGCTCAAGGTGGACGACTCGCTCGCGAGCGGGTATATGAACGAGTATTACGATACCGATTCGTTTACCACCTATCTCCAGCACCACAACGGGAAGGCCAACCGTCACAAGCTGCGGGTCCGGCACTATCTCTCCTCCGGAGAGACCTATCTGGAGATCAAGCAGAAGCTCAACACCGGCCGAACGGTCAAGAAGCGTATCCCCGTCGAGGACGACGCGGAACTCTCAGAGCCGGAACCGAGGGCATTTCTCTCGTCATACTTCCCGTATGATTACCGGGCGTTTCACCCGGTACTGAAAACCCGGTACAACCGGATCACCTTGGTGTCGAAGAACCATCCCGAGCGGATCACGTTTGATCTGCTGTTCTCCTTTGAGGCGGATGGAGATGCCTATGGATATCCGGAGCTTGTCATCGGCGAGATCAAGCACAACTGTCCGATGCGTGAATCACCCGCGGGTGCAGCCCTGCAGCAGATTGGCGTACACGACACCGGTTTTTCCAAGTACTGCATCGGCGTGGCGCTGACCAACTGCCGCCTGAAGCATAACCGGTTCAAGCCCAAACTGCTTCTCCTTGACAAACTCTGCCCAGAAGGGAGGTGCGTATGCTGAGTGAAACGGATCTCATCTTTATCGCGGGGTTCTTCGTAAACTTCCTCTTCGCGTACATCATCATCCGGTACATCTATTACCCGCGGCAGGAAGGCCACACGTATCTCTTCACATTCCTCGCTTTCAATGCCGTGGTGTACTTCATCATGGGCCTGTTTACCAGCGTGGAGATATCGGTGGGAGCAGGATTCGGGCTGTTTGCCCTCTTCTCCGTGCTGCGGTACCGGACCGAGACGGTCCCCATCCACGAGATGACGTATCTGTTCCTGATGGTCGCACTTCCCATTCTGAACTCGGTCCTTCTCACACAGGGCGCGTATGAGATGATGATCGTCATCAACGTGTTTATCACGGGCATCGTATGGGCACTTGAGAAGGGATGGGGATTTCAGCAGGAGCTTCACAGCAAGGAGATCGTCTACGAGAAGATCGACCTGGTCCATGAGGACAACCGGGAAGCGATGATCGCAGACCTCAGGAAGAGGACCGGTCTGCATGTCGTCAAGGTCGAGATCGACCGGATCGATTACCTGCGTGACCGGGTCAACGGCAGGATCTATTACACCGACGCCAATGAGGCACAGATCAGAGATGACAGTATATGAGCGAAAGGCCGTCCACAGCGGCCTGCAAAGAAACACCATCGGAGTTGAAATACCATGAATAAAATCATTGTTGGCGTGCTTGTCGTCGTCGCAGCGGCTGTGCT
>JBFFLM010000314.1:0-2004 GCA_041554835.1 Methanogenium sp. | reverse complement strand
GCAGGCACGCACTACCTCTTGAACTTGCCCTAAAAGCACTTGCCCCCCCATTCTGGGATGAAATTGACACTATGCCCGGAAATGAGCGTCAACTGAATACCACTATCAGAATGGCATATGGGTCGGCCCTTATGAATGGACCGTTTGCAATCGTTGTGGCCAATTCAGACGGCATCGCCGGGATTACCGACCGCATAAAACTCCGGCCGCTTGTCGCCGCTGAAGCGGGAGAACGGCTCTATATATCCAGCGAAGAAGCCGCGATAAGGGTCATGGAACAGAATTTGGAACACATATGGATGCCCCGTGCCGGTGAACCGGTTATCGGGAGGGTACGATAATGCCGATCGGCAGCACTCCCCCAAAATACCGGGTCAGGATCGATAATGACCTGTGCATGCTCTGTGAACAGTGCATCGAAAACTGCCCCTATGGGACATTCCGAAAAGAAGGTAACAGAATTCTGGTGAATTCACGGGCCTGTACCGGATGTCACCGGTGCATTGCAATGTGTCCCCGCGATGCCATTGATCTCGAGGAAAAGCCCGTGGATTATCGTTCCCATCCAATATGGACACGTGAGGCACGAGAGGCAATATTCAACCAGGCAAGAACCGGGAAAATCGTTCTCGCAGGCATGGGCAATACCCTTGAAGTTCCGCCAATATTCGACCGGCTTCTCCTTGATGCCTGCCAGGTCACCAATCCGTCCATCGATCCCCTCAGGGAACCGATGGAGCTTCGTACCTACATCGGAAAGAAACCATCAAAAGTGGAAGTGGCAAGAAAACCGAATGGTGACATCGAACTGCTAACCCGCCTTGCGCCAAATCTCAGATGTGAAACGCCCATCATGATCGGACATATGAGCTATGGGGCGATCTCTCTCAATGCCCAGCTCTCCCTGGCACGGGGTGCAGCAGCACAGGGAACCTTCATGGGGACCGGAGAGGGAGGCCTCCACAGGCACCTCTACCCCTACCAGGATCATATGATCGTCCAGGTAGCCTCAGGAAGGTTTGGCGTAGACATTGATTATCTCGAACGCGGGGCAGCAATAGAGATCAAGATCGGACAGGGGGCCAAGCCAGGTATCGGAGGACACCTGCCCGGCGAAAAAGTGGATGAAAGCGTATCCGGAACCCGTATGATACCTGTTTCAAGCGATGCGATAAGTCCCGCCCCCCATCATGACATCTATTCGATTGAAGACCTTGCGCAACTGGTAAGGGGACTCAAAGAAGCGACCGAATGGAAAAAACCGGTCTTTGTGAAGATCGCGGCAGTCCATAATGTTGCTGCGATTGCGTCGGGAATTGCCCGATCATCAGCCGACGCCGTTGTCATAGACGGATTCCGTGGCGGAACGGGGGCAGCTCCGAGGGTCTTCCGTGACCATGTGGGAATTCCCATTGAAGCTGCGGTGGCTGCAGTCGATGAAAAACTCAGACACCATGGCGTCCGCAATGAAGTATCAGTCATTGCTTCGGGAGGCATCCGGGACAGTGCAGACGTCACCAAGACCATTGCCCTGGGGGCAGATGCCGTATATATCGGCACCGCCGCACTGATATCCCTCGGATGCCGGGTCTGTGGAAGCTGTTATCGGGGCCTGTGCCCCTGGGGGATAGCAACCCAGCGTCCTGATCTCGTTGCACGGCTGGACCCGGATATCATGTGGGAGAATGTATCCAATCTCATCAACGGGTGGACTCTGGAGATTGCAGAACTCATGGGGGCTGCCGGCATTAACTCAATTGAGAGCCTGAGAGGAAACCGGGACCGATTACGAGCGTATATGCTTGACGAAAATCTCATGGAAGTCCTTGATGTAAAGACCGTCGGAGCAGGTGCATAGCGATGGCAGAAAAAATTAGCATTGATGCAGAAGGACTCCACTACACTCCCCTCAATCAGCAGATCCGGGCGGCAGTGGCTGCAGGAGCCAAAGAAATTGTCCTAAACAATGTAAACGGACAACGCTTCATTGGAAATGGTCTCAGG
>JBFFLM010000313.1:0-2042 GCA_041554835.1 Methanogenium sp. | reverse complement strand
GGAAAGAACACGATGCCAATCTCATGCAGAACTCATCCCACAAGAGGCCTCACCCCTCCAGTCCCTTCAGCGCATCCTTCGTCTTCTCCACGATCTTCTCGCTCCCCTCGATCTCCGCGACATCCCGCACGGCCTCAAGGACATGCACGCTCTCCTCGAGAAAACTCATGATGTCCATCGGGTAGAGCTCGATGCCGTACTCGTCCAGCAGGACGTGGGCGATGCCCCGGTGGTCGAAGCCCTCCATGCGGAGCTCGAGGATGGCGCGGGTAAACTTTCGCTCCGGACAGCCGCACATCGGCGAGTCCCGGCACCGGCAGTCAAGAAAGTCCTTGAAGATGTGCATCATCTGCTCGCGCAGACCGTAGTCGAGGTTGTCGTAATCGACGGCCGATACCATCACCTCGAGAAACGGGCCGGAGAAGACCTTCTCGGGGATGCGGTAGCCAACGATGCTCTGGAGCTTTTTGGCGGCCCGGAACCGGGCCTTTGAGGCGATCACGATGATTCACCGGAATGACGAGTGGCAATCACTGAAATTCGAAAAAAAGGGAATGACAGATGCATATTCAGATGCGCGTTCAGATGCCTTCCCCGAACTGCTCCTCGAAGTTCTTCAGGGTCTTCATGGCGGTGCCCATATCATCCACCTCGATGAGCCATTCGTCGAAGAGACTGGGTTCGTCAAAGTCGCCGCGGAGGTACTTCCCGCAGCAGGAACCCCCGTCGAGGACGAGCGCACCGATCGTCGCCGCAATCCCCAGCTCCTCCTCCGCCCTGTCCTCCCCAAGGGCTCTGCCCTCCTTGACGAGGTCCTTTATCTCGCCGGAGGCACCGCCCTCAAAGAGCTTCTTGCAGGCGGCAAAGAGCACCAGGAATCGCATCTGCACGCCTGCGATGATGTCGGCGATATCGGAGTCGGGGATGGGTCCCATGATGATTGCCTCCACCTCATTGAGCTTGTCGAGTGCGGTCGGCGCCGAGTAACTCCCGTTCAGGAAGAGCTTGACGATCTTCAGGACCGAGACGTTGATATCTTCGGTAAAATTATTGAGCGACTGCAGGCCTTCCGGCATCTCCTCAGACTCCGGGTCCTCATCAAAACTCATCTCCTCGAGGGTCTTTAACCAGTTGTCCCATCGTTCCTGGGTGTAAAAATAATACAGGACCGACTGGGGCTCCACTTTATCTTTGCTCTTCTTACGCGCCATAGTAGTACACACTTACGCAGGGACGATATTAGTATTTTCGAGTAGGGCACCCGAAAAGCCCGTCCCTGCACTCCCAGCCATCCCGGACAACCCTCCTTCGCACATAAAGAAAGGGCAGGCAGGGCGCCGGAGAACCACGCCACACGGGGAGCCACGCGGCCCCTCTCCAAACCTTGATGAATGTCCCCGCCAATATCAAAGCCATCATGGGCGCAGCGGAATGCCTCAGGGACATCTTCACGGCAAACGAACCATTCCTGATCGCACTCTCGGGTGGGACGGACAGCATGACGCTTGCGGCCCTTGCAAAGGCCTCCGGCGTCCGCTTCGGTGCAGTGATGCTCGATACCGGCCTCTGCCCCGGGGGGGAGCCTGACCGGGCTGCGGAGTATACCGGCCGGGAAGGCATCCCCTTCCAGATCCTGAGAAGGAATATGCTCGAGGTTCCGGAGGTCCGCGACAACGCACCGCTGCGCTGCCTTGCCTGCAAGCGCGAGATGATGGCCGTCATCACGGACTATGCCACATCCCATTCGTTCCGTGCGGTGATGGACGGAACCAATGCAAATGACCGGCCGGAGGACCGCCCCGGCATGCAGGCGCTCGATGAATACGGCATCATAAGCCCCTTTGCCGCATGCGGCATCGGCAAGGAGGAGATCCGCCACTTCGCAAAGATCTATCACGTTCCCATTGTCCCGTCCTCCTCCTGCCTTGCGACCAGGTTCCCCGGCGGTACCCGCCTCGACAGTGAAGCCATCGACCGCGTCCGCCGTGCAGAAGCGCTCCTGCGCCCTTACGTAGAGGGGCGCCTGCGGGTCAGGGACGAAG